>JANMNR010000737.1:0-15748 GCA_031368325.1 Pirellula sp. | reverse complement strand
CCACAAGAGCCCCTGGCATATGGCCAACTCGAGCCTACAGACACTCTTGGCGGAGCTTGCTCAGCTTCGTTGAACCGCCGTATGCGGACCCGCATGTACGGTGGTGTGGGGAGGGTGTCCGGCAACGGGCATCCTTACCCGATTTCGGCGCGTTTACGATTTTAACCGAAAGATTCTTCAGCCCGTCGCCGTGGTTGACGGATTTGAACAGCCTGTTCGCACCATAGTAGAGCGTGCCTGAATTATGTTGCGAAATTACATAGGGGGTCATCCAGTTGGAGCGCAAGGCGGGCTCGTCGCGGGACGCCCGCGGCCGAATGTTCTTGGTTTGCTGGGTGGCCATATTTTTCCGGTTCAGGTCGCCTAATTGGTGTTCGCAGTAGATCACGTTGGCATCTGTCGGATCGGGGTAGGTGAAATAGGAATCACCACCACCCCAAGTATCCAAATAGACATGGTGCCATTCATCCTTGACATCGGCTTGCGGTACAAACGTGGATGGCCCAAAGACCGCTGCGTTGTCTTGGGTACCGCCGTAGATATTGAAAGGAGTCGCCTGATCGGCCCAGACGGCATAGAACTCGCCGATGGGCAGGTTGTTCATATGCAACCAAGATTGGCCCCGATCGTAGGAAAAATGGAGCCCTCCGTCGTTGCCCAGAATGAGATGGTTGGGATCCTTCGGATCGATCCAGAATGAGTGCGCGTCGAGGTGCAGGATTTTGGAACCGTGGTCCAACGGATGTACTAAGGTTCCCTGAATTTGGGTGTAAGACTTGCCACCATTCGTCGATCGTAGGGTTCGCTGGCCTGGAACGTAAATTTCATTTTCATCGTCGGGCGAAACACGAATGATGCAAAAGTCATATCCTGCTTTCACTTCCGCCGTATTTGCTTTCATCCCTAGAAATTAGCTGTGACGAAGCATAAGCTCCGCATGCATTATTCACTTTCGCTGCCTTGCATTCGTTGAAAAAGCCAGGCTCGGGAAAACGTCCACCAACGCGATGCGGTGGCTCGGGAAATACTCAGTGTTTTTGCGGCTGCCTCTTCCGTCAAACCCACAAAATAACGCAAGCGAACGAGTTCCGCTTTAGCGGGCTCCTCTTTCTCGAACGCACCAAACGCCTCATGAATGGCCAACAATTCTGAGTCCGAAACCTGTGCTGAAATCGCGATGTCAACGTCTTTTAGATCCACTCGATCAAGATTTCCGCCTCGCTTGAGCTGTTGTCTGCGACGAGCCCGCTCGACAAGAATGCGTTGCATCGCCAGCGCGGCTGCACCAAAAAAGTGACGACGATTCTGCCACGTCAGTTGTTCGCCGCCAACGAGACGTAAAAATACTTCGTGGACCAGCGCCGTCGCTTGAAGCGTTTGACCAGCGCGCTCATGCTGCATTTGAGCGCCAGCCATTCGTCGCAGTTCGTCATAGACAATCGGTAGAAGGTCTTCGGTCCTTGCTTGCCCTGATTCGATCGCGTGCAGTACGAATGTAACATTGGTCATTATACCTTAAGTATAAACGGAATTGCGGTTCTTTGAGGGCAGAGTTAGGGCGAACGGTTGAGAAGTACGTAAAACTTGTTTTTCATCTTCTCGTGGCAACGACACTTAACTTTACTTAGACCAATACAAATGCAGTAAGATTGCCTAAATCCTCGCGAAGTTGGTCAGATCAAAGCCAGCGGCCGAACCCAATTTTACGGATAGCCTAAACGCACAATTCTTGCCATTGGGACAGACGGTGCCTCAACGATCGACCAAGTGACCGTGCACCTCGAATTGTTTTAGTTCGAGTTGTGCCGTCGGTATCTGGCAGACGAATGATTGGTCCTCGTTCGCAGCATAGATTTCCGCCTTCTGAAATCAATCCCACCTAACGAGGTCGCCTTGCGGCGTTTCATGTTATTCAAAGTCGGCTACGCTCTTCGAGACAGCTGCCCTGGGTGGTCTCACTTTAGCGAACGAGCTTGTCTATTTTGCATTTGATTGGAGTCTGGATCCCGCAATTGGAATGGGTAGTTACGAAGAGTTTTCACCTCAAGTGGAAACGCAAAGGCTGGAGTCGTCATGCCCCCAGCCTTTTGTCGTTTTCCCACCAATCTATTCGTTATCCGGCACTTTCCGCTCGGCGCCGGCCGGGTTCTTTCACCGATTACCTGACGGACTCACCCCAAAGCCATTTTGGGGCCCAAGATTCCTATTCTGGCCGAGAGTCTATCGATTCTCTCATCGCGAAATTTGAGTTGAACAGATTTCATTTGATTTAAGTGGCGATTTCGAGCTGTGCGAGCGTTCACACTGCGCTGCCGATAAACACGTTTTCCCTATTTCTGACCCAAGGTGAGCAATCGCACATACACGGGACCATAGAAGCGGCGATAAAATGCATCGTGATCGTTGCTGACTCGCTTTCAAAAATTGGAAATTCAATGACTCACTTTCCCCCCAAAAAATGAACCCGCAGATGAATCGAAATTCCGGAAGCTCAGACGAATGGGAGGATTGCTCGAAGGGAACTCTACAAGCCTTGGCGAAGCGATCCCAGCAACAACGGATGTTAAAGCGTGCGACGAGGGCAATTCCATTAGTCTTCTTCGGTTTGCTTGCTTTAGGTTGGTGGCTGCCATCCATGTTCAGTTTGGATGAAGCAACGTTGGCGTGTGATGTGGTCGCCAAGTTGCTACCGGCCTATGCAACCAAAACGCTCGCGGAAACTCAACGATCAAGGGTTGATCTTCACTTGAGCAAGTGCCCGTTGTGTGCCGAGAAACTTCGAACGATTCGAGCAGAGCTTTCCGTGGCCGTCCGCTCGGGTAGTTGGATTAAATGGCATCTCGTTGCGGAAAGAAAATTAGGCTGCGATCGGTCAACCTAAATGGTTGGTCTGAAAAGTCTGTGTTGCTTCATGCGCTTCGCCCCACCGACTCGGCCAGTCGCGAAATATCTTTCAGAATCACCGTCTGTCGTTTTCCGCTAATCAAGCCATCTGTTTTCAGCCTACCCATTAAAATGGTCACGGTTTCTCGCGTGGTTCCCATGAGGTTGGCGATTTCTTGATGCGAAAGTTTGAGGCCGAGCCGAATACCACCTTCGATGGCTACGCCAAACTGCTCTGCCAAGTCGAGGAGTAAATGATTCAATCGCTGTTGATTGGAGGAGAACAACAAGGTTGTTAAGCGGCGTTCGATCCGTCTTCGTCTCAGTCCGACAAGTTTCGTCACAGCCAAGGCAATATCTAGGTCACGGTTCATCAACTCCTTTATGCGCTGTTTGGGAATGCGAATAAGCACGCATGCTTCGACCGACTCGACATACTCGCCGCGTTCACCCGAGTCAAAAAGTGCCAACTCGCCAAATATTTCGCCAGCTTTAACGAAGGCCAAGGTCGATACTTTTCCATCGGTGGTCAAATGGCAGATTTTGACTAAGCCACTTCCAACCAAGTAGATTGAATCTGCGCTTTCCGATGGCAAGTAGATGGGACAGGCCGCCGCAAACTTTCGCCGTTGGCAATGCTTCTCAAGCGAATCGAGCTGGTCTGTGCTCATTTGCTGCAGCAAGTCGCAGTTTTTCAAAAGCCAGAACCGCTCGTTCATTGAAATCACTGAATGAATGTAATCAAACTGCCTGATAACCTAACACACGAAAGTGACGACGGACGTGGCGTTGGCTTACAACTTTTTCGGGAGTTTTCGTAAATCAATCCGATTGCCGACGCATTGCGTCACGGATTCGCGATTTAGCCTCCATGGTCAACGTTGGTTTCTCCGACGGATCCCTGCTAGTTATTTCGCGCGTTGCGAACTTGCGGAGGGTCGACAAATTGGCTTGAAAACTGCGGCACATGCCACACATGATCAGGTGTGTTCGCAGGTCAATCCGTTGCCAGAATGAGAGTTCTCGCTCCATTGAATCCGATATTAGCTTGGTAACGTCTTTGCAACGCGACACTTCAGCGATTCTCCATTGCCAATCGAGTCTTCATGCATTCGGCCAACGCCAACCGTGCCCTGTGCATCAAAACCCAAAGGTTAGACGTCGAAATCCCTAGCACCTTACAAACTTCTTCGGCACTGTCCTGCTGCACTTCACGAAGCCAAAAAGTGGATGCTTGCGTGGGAGGGAGTTTTTTTAGGCAGTCTTGGAACACGACCTTAAATTCTTCCTGCTCGATCGCGTCCAAACGCATGTGGCCATTGGCCTTTGCCGATCTGGACCAATTCCCACGTTTGTCGAACAGTGCGGCAACGAAGGGTTCGTTCTCAAGTGACGTTGGTTGTTTGGATTGTGCGCGGAATTGATCGATCACTTTTCGTTTGAGAATGCCCATCAACCAAGCCCCTTCTGCGCCAGTTTGCCGATATTGGTCAACAGACTTAAGCGCCGACAAGAACGTCTCTTGAACGGCTTCCTCCGCTAAATTGCGATCACGCAACCGAGATAACGCAAAGGCAAAAAGCACATCGCCATAGGAGTCGACCCATTTGGTTGAATCGACCTCGATTGGCTTGTCAGGCATCAGCTTCCCCAATTATGGTTCAATCGTAGCATGGAGTGGAAGGAGTTTGTGATGGTTCAAAAGGATAAAGGTAGCAGGACCCTGCACCCTTAGCAATCGTCAGCTCGTTCACAACCATCGCGGCGGCAGTGTGTTGCAGTCGATCATGAAACTCGACTTAAAAAAATTCCGCTTTGTGGGTTTGCATACAGAGAGCTTTTTTCGATGGTACTACAACAGATGCATCGTTCGGCGTCCTTTTCTATTCGGGACGCCGATGGCTTTAGTTTTTCCGTCCTGACGATCGGAGTTTCAGATGTTGATTCGTGTACAGACTTTTATTGCCCTGTTGTGCTTCAGTAGTTTGCCATTTTCGGCAAGTAATACTGCAGTTGCCCAGTCCTTCAAAACGGATCTTGTCGTAAGTGGTTTGCAAAAGCCTTCAGGAATTAACCTAGATGTCTATGGTAACCTCTACTATTCAGAGATCCCAACACCAGGTACCGGTGGTGGCGCAAATCGCGTCGTTCGATTAAACGCGAACCGCAAGAAATCAATCGTCGTTTCGGCAGGCGATCCAAACCCAGAAAACATTTCGACTGATTTGTATGGGAATGTATATTGGACCTGCAGGTCTGCTGGTGTAATCGTTCGACGAACGCAGCTTGGCACCGGGACTCAGTCGGTGCTACTGCGGAACCTCAAGTCGCCCGTTGGTATCGATGTCCCCTTGTTTGCGCCTGGCTTCATTTTCTTCACGCAAGTACCAACACCTGGAGTTCCTGGTACAGCCGGCGGTAGCAATGACGTGAACGTCGCGATTCAGTTCCTAAGATCCTACTTCTCGTTCCCACTGAACGTGGGCGAACCGGAACCAGTGGACATTGCAGTGGGATTGGATGGAACTGTGTATTGGACGTGCCGAACCGCGGGCGTAATTCTGATGCGGAACAACAGCGGCCAAGTCTCTGTGGTTGAAAGCGGACTCGATAGTCCGATGGGTTTGGACATTGATCTATACGGTCGGCTCTATTGGACAGAGGTACCGACGCCGGGAGTCTCTGGCGCCAATGGCGGACGCAATCGAGTCGTACGCTACACGCCAAGCACTGACGAGACTGTCGTAATCAACGCGGGTGATCCAGAACCGTACGACGTGACTGTTTCGCTCTTTGGAGACGAAGTCTACTGGACCTGTCGGTCAGCCGGGGTGATACTTCGCGCGCGAAGTGACCGTTAATTGCTCCAAATTGCACTTCATGTGACCTCCCGGGGACACGGGAGGTTACTGGGGCTCATGCAAATGCAGCGAGTGCAATACTTGACCCGACAGTTTGCCAATTGGCTCAAACGGACGAATCTCAACAAGGCTGCCAAGGGAACCGCCCTGTGGACTCAGAAAGCTTTGCTCGAGCAAATGGAAGCTCACTAAAAGGAGCACGTTGCCAATGTCTTTAGGAAGAAGGATTTACCTAAGATGCAACGCCCAAAGAATACGAAAAACTGTCTGACCGAAGACACCGTAAAATTTTCGAAGATTCTTTTGTATTTAGGTTTTCGTGACCTAATCTTCTCTGAATCGCTTTTTGCAACGAAGTATTTTGATCGGATCGTGCCTGTTTTATCGATTCTGTCGAGCCAGTTTGTTTGTTCTTCTCTAATGGACTACCTGCGACATGAAAAAATACATTTGGATACCCATTCGGAGATTTATCAAAGAAGATTCGGGTCCGACTGCTGTCGAGTATGCCGTTATGCTTGCTTTGATCATCGTAATTTGCGCTTCGACGGTTGGTTCTGTTGGCAAGGCTGCGTATGAATCGCTTTGGCAAGTCGTCGAGGTGTTGGACTAGTGATGCGACTCTCCTTTTCTTTCCTCAAACTTCGAAGCAAATCGCAACTGGTTGAGTGGTTGGCTGGAACTCAAGTCGTTTTGTTGGCGATTGCGCTGGTCTGTTTTGGTGGGTGGATCAAGATCAAGTTGGGAGCACTTATTCGGCAACAAATCATCGCTGAGAATCAGCTTATCGCGGAGCAAATGGGACGTGTTCTGGCAAGTGTTCAGTCCGCACCTGTCGAATTCGGCGATGAAAACTGGGGGCGGTTGCAAACGATCGTCGAAGACGCAAAACTTCCAAACGATGGTTACCTTTGTATCGCGAGTTCAGAAACGGGAAAGCTACTTTGCCATCCCAAAATGCGAACCAGCCCCGGACTAAAAAATTCAAGCGTAGGCCAAATGCAGCTTGAAACGCAGGACTCTGGCAAAAGAACACTACTTGCTGCGATTCATAGTCTTGACAAAACGAAAATTGAGGTGGTCACGGGCCTGGTTGGCGCAGGAACTAGAACGGAAATTGTTTCCGCAGCAGTGCTTCCTCAAATCAACGGGGTCTTGCTCGTGCATCAAGCGGAAGCCTCAACTCAGCAGGCCGTATCTAGAATCCTAACGCCACTGGGCTACGTGGGCCTCGTTATCGGCCTATCCATGATTATCATCACCACCAAGGTTGGTGTTGCGATCATCAAGCGTTATGAAAACGAATTAGCAATTATCAATGACGGACTTGAACAAACGGTTCGGGACCGAACTCGTGCGTTGACCAAAACTCGCGATGCCGTGATTTTCGGACTTGCCAAGCTCGCTGAATCGCGTGACAGCGATACTGGAGAGCACTTAGAACGTCTCAGCTTGTTGTCAACAGCGCTCGCGGCGACCGTCGCGAGACGAGCCGGGAATGCACAGTCGCTGCTGGTCGACTCCATCGGCCTTGCGTCTTCTTTGCACGACATTGGCAAGGTTGGCGTACCGGATCGAGTGTTATTGAAGCCAGGAAAATTGGACGCAGGAGAACGGAAAATTATTGAGATCCATCCAAAGGTTGGCGAGGATTGTTTGAATGCAATTGAGGAACGGCTGGGAAATGACGGTTTCCTTTCGCTCGCCAAAGAGATCTGCGCTTATCACCACGAAAAATGGGACGGCAGTGGATACCCATACAAGCTAGCTGGTTCTCAAATTCCAATCTCTGCCCGGATAGTTGCCGTGGCCGATGTGTATGATGCCTTGCGATCGCGCCGGCCCTACAAAGACCCGATGACGCACGATGCTGCGAGGCAAATAATATTACAAGGATCGGGAAAGCACTTTGATCCCGAGATTGTCGAATCGTTCCTTGAATGCGAATACGCCTTCGAACGAATTTCTTCTAACTACTTGGCGGCCCACGAAGTGAGTCCATCTATTCAAACCGCACCTCTTTTAGATTCGATGTCTTTCCCTTCCGCTTCGACGATCGCAATCGCTCTTTAAGAACTTGGCACAAACGGTCGTCGCGGCTCTTGCATTACCCCTCAACCAATATCATCAGCACGGGTCGAACCGTAGGTTAACTGATGACCATCGCGTTATGCGGCGGTAGGGCAAGTGTTGAGGCGTTCTCGATGAATTTACGAAACTGGAATAGTACGGAGCAACCAGGACAGATTTCTCACTCGATGCTTATCCTAAATCCCTTCGAGAAAACAACTTTGCGACTTAGAACTAGCATTTTGATGCGTCCTTGGGTTCGAATGTTGAGGTAACGAGGAATCCTTGGTCCGCCGCATCCCAATGCTTTTCATGGTTGGTGACTTCGCTACCGAAGATTTTGTCGCCAAACGCAATAAGTGGTCACTCCTCATCGCGTCATTTTGGTTTCAGAGCGACGCTCATGCGCAGCCTCGCTCGGGGCGCCCGGCAATGGTAGCTGGGCCGTTGCTGCTGCCAATACTCGCCGCTCTTCTTAGAAGTGTAGAAGGATTTAGCTCGAAATGGTGGCCGTCCAGTGCACATTGTGTAACAGGTACTTCCTGGACTGAACGAGTCGCTGCGCGCATCAACGAATTGACCAGATACCTTTTCGGGCGACATGTACTGCAGTGTGCCGAGATGGATCCAGTACGGGTCAGGCTCGGATCGTCGGCTGGTCGGTGGCACGGAGGATTGATATTCCTAGCCAACCTGCGACTTGGAGGGAATCGGAAAAATTTGGCGGGTTAATCCATTGAGTAATCATCGGCGTTTGGAAATTAGTCCGCGATGTTGCTTTAAAAACTTCGACGTGAGACAACCGTTTGCGTCAAAAATTTCCCCATGCTCTCCCATTCCCCATAACTCGATGGAAGCGTTTTTAAGATCCGCTTTTAGACTGTCGATTCCTTTCGCCGTAACATGTGTACCAAAGATGCCGACGGTACGCATTTTCGGTAGAGTTTTGAGAATCTGTATCCCACCATCGGTAATTTGACCTTCATAAATGATTAGCGCTTCAAGGCCTTTTAATTCCGCGATGGTTTTCAATCCTCGATCTGAAACGTGTGGGCATCCAATTACCAACGTCTTCAGGCCTTTGAAAACACGAAGTCGTTGAAGCGTTTCGTCTGTAACCAGTTCTGCGTCCCCAGGGAAATTCATTAGATCGAGGATCGTAACTGAATCTGGTTCGACTATCGCTTCCCAATCATCGTTCGTGGGCGAGTAAAGAGACTTCACAACGACCTTTCCCGCAACCTTCGAAATATCCTTCCCCTGTACCGCCTTTCCGCTTGCAGAGGTCGCAGGATCCCCTTGCCAGATCAGTACCAACGTTGTCATGTGAACCGCGGCGATCCCGAGATTACCAGCCACGACAAAGTTGGCAGGTTTCCCAACAGTAAGCGCCGTGGTCAACTTGTACGCAATCTGAACTAGCAAAAGCGCGGCAACGAACTTCGGTTCATGGTCAGATAGAAGCAGCAACGAAACTGCAGCGATCGCAAGATAGACTGAGAGCAGTATGCGACGCGCCGGAGTCTGAGCACCATAGCTATCACGGGCCCAACTCGCGTTCGTTATAAGGCCAACGCAGACTGGTACAAGGACGACGATGTTGAAAAAAAGTGAAACTTTAATCATAACATCCATAGTGATTTAACCTTAGATCGTAGCTAGCTAGCGATCGAAATTGAGGCCACCATGGTCTAGCAAGCCGAAAAAGAAGTAGAGTTGTGCGGACTCGTCAAACTTGGTCATGGGATACTTGTCCAAAAACTGAATCACGATTGGATAGTGATCATTCTCAAGCACCCGTCGCGCAATGGTGCTGAGGAGTTGCAAATCTTGACTCGATGCATTGCTTAAATGCGCGAACGCATCCCATTCTGTCCGACAAGCAAACCGAATCGCAGGTTCGATAAGGTAATGTAGGTCGTTGGGAAGTTTTTCCAACACACCGGGTTCTTGCGGAGTTGTATTCATATCAGCGATTCGGGACAGGAATTGGTTTCTAACTCCACCTCTAGCCGCCTAAGTCTATTCGATCTATCACTCCCACAGCAAGCGACCAGCACTCGTGTCCACGGAGGGAATTGTCAAACTTGCGGACGACTTGTGATCCCGCCTCAGGGCTAGGTCCACCTATGGATAGAAGAGTGCGGCGTTGGGGCAACGCCTGTTGCTGATATCGGATTGTTTTCTCGAAGCGTCAGGAGAAATCCAGTCGTTGGCCCGGCGTCATTGTTTGGGCAACTATTTCCCACCGGTTACGTCTATAAAAGCACCGGTCGTAAAAGAAGCACTGTCTGAGAGTAGCCACAGGATAGCATTAGCCACTTCCTCAGGCTTCCCGCCTCGTTTCATCGGCACGAATTCTTTGACGCGATCGACGCGATTTGGCTCGCCCCCGCTCGCGTGCATTTCTGTGTAGATGAATCCAGGGCGAACCGCATTCACTCGAATATTCTCCTCTGCGACTTCCCTGGCGAGGCCAATTGTTAGCGTATCAATCGCGCCTTTTGAGGCCGCGTAGTCTACGTATTCGCCAGGAGAGCCCAGTCTCGAAGCACCGGACGATACGTTGACGATTGCGCCGCCATTTCCACCGTGCTTCGTAGACATGCGTCGAACAGCTTCCCGAGCGCAAAGGAATGGGCCGATTACGTTGGTAGCAAAGATCCGATGTAGTCTCGCGGCATCCATAGAATCCACTCGCATTTGCTTTTCCAAGATGCCAGCATTGTTCACCAGCGATGTAATTGTCCCGAGTAAGTCGTCAACCGTTGAAAAGAGTCGTTTCACTTCTGACTCGACAGTCACGTCAGCCAAGACGGCAATTGCTCTCGCCCCACTTTCCGAAATAGAATTTACGACGGACTCAGCTGCCTCCCGGTTCTGCCGATAATTTACGCAGACAGAGTAGCCCTGTTGACCAGCCAGTCGAGCGACGGCCGCGCCAATCCCCCGACTCCCACCGGTGATTAAAATTACTTTCGTCATGCGCTAAAGTTCGACGATCTGTGGCAAGGCAAGTTCGCTTAAAGATTCGAATGGCAACCCATCCCAACAGCCTCGAAGCGGTGCAAAACGGAAACCCTGCTCCACTTTTGACTCGCGTTCTCACGGCTATTCGCCTAAGTCTATCCGATCAAGCAATCCTACAGCAAGTGATCAGCTCCAATGTTCACCTAAGGGATTGAATTCCTGCTTCGTGGCTCTGAAAGGATATTACAAGTTTTGAGGTTTCTTCGTTTTCCACCCCGCACATCTGAACTTTAGCCAATTAGGCGTCAATGCCGCAAGGTAATTGAAAAGCTCGGTGACAGCGAATCATGAAATTAAGCGACAGTGCATCTTTGCGGAAATGACAATCTTTTATCACTGTGCATTCCTTAGAGAGACCACATCGGCTCCTGCAATCGCTTGTAAATTTCGAGTTATCTTTGCTACCGGCCAGTCCCACCACTGAATGGAAAGGAGTTCACTTTCGATCTCATTCGAGAACCGCTGCTTGACTATCTTGGCCGGATTTCCACCGACCACCGAGTAAGCAGGAACGTCACTAACAACAACGGATCGCGCAGCGATGATGGCGCCGTCCCCGATCTTCACGCCTGGCATCAACATAACATCGTATCCTAGCCAAACATCGTTCCCAATCACCGTATCACCTTTGTACGGCATGTCATCGCGTTGGGGAGTTGCCGATTCCCAACCATTCCCAAATATGTAAAAAGGAAACGTTGAGAAACCACTGGTCTTGTGATTGGCGCCGTTCATGATGAACTTCACATTTCGGGCTAACGCACAAAACTTTCCAATGACTAGCTTGTCACCGATGAACGGGAAATGGTATAGGACGCACTTGGTCTCAAAATGCTCTGGTCCATCGGGGTCATCGTAGTAGCTGTAATCACCTACTAGGATGTTCGGGTTCGTAATGAGTGGTTTCAGGAAACCAACCTGCCGAAAACCTGCCATGGGATGTGGATCGTTCGGTGACGGTCCTTGCATATTCGCTTTCCTTGAGTCCTCGAAACCAAGACGCTCTCCTGCCGCTCGGCGCTTTAGTCTATCCCATTCCACAGGTGGAGTCGAACCGGACGTTGATCGAGTCCACGTTGATTGGAACCATTTTGTGGACGACGCTTGATGCGGCTTGGCGAATTCCATATGTGGATGGGATTCTGCGGGTTAGGGAATTGGCGAGTTTGCGCGCAGTCCGATTCCGGTGGAGCATTCATTTCGCGGGGAAATAGCTCTCGACCTGGCTTCCAGGCTGGTACGACTGTATGCTGCCATTTTCAGTTTCCGCGAGCAAATGCGAATATGATATTCCAACCAAATTGAGGCCTGGAGATGATGCAACACACCAGGATAAGCAAGATTCGACTTCGGGATGCCACGCACGACGACCTGCCACGAATTTATGAAATGCAACTTGATTTAGAATCGAATCGAGTCGCGGTGACCATTCCTCGGAGTGCAGTTGCATTCGAAGAGCTTTGGTCAAAAATCCTTCGAGATCCAAAAATCACAGCCAAAGTGATTCTTATTGGAGAGGAGCTGGTTGGCCATATTGCATGTTTTGAGATGGGCGGTCTTGATTCGGTCGGCTACTGGATCGACAAAGAGTTTTGGGGAAAGGGAATCGCTACCCGAGCGCTGGAGTTGCTTCTAAACGAAGCCACTGCACGTCCGCTTTACGCCCGGGTTGCAACCAGCAACGTCGCATCGATTCGAGTGCTTCAAAAGTGTGGATTCGTGGTTGAACAGGTTCATATGGCACCCGCAAGTGATCGATTTCCAGCATGCGAAGTAGCACTTCTGCGTCTGTCTTGATACGAATACGATTGCGATCTAGGGAATTTGACGCCTCCAGAGTTGGTTTCGAGCCATCCCGCTTCGCTTTCAAAGCCTGTCGCAGCATGATCAGGAGAAAACTCTTGTGCGTTTTGGGCGGGCCTGTACCAAACGGCGACTACTATCTGTGATCGATTCGTCGTTGGTGTTGATGACAGAATATACGTCCATCGTCGACCAGTCGATCGCTGGACTATTAGCCTCACCTTCACCCGCACCCTTTAACTTGTTATTCAAAAAGTTGATGACCAGTAGCACGTCGAGCGGTGAAACAGTTTGGTCGTCGTCCGTGTCGATATAGATGCGTGGAGTTGGAACTGTGGCCGTGAACAGATCTTTGCTGAGGTTTGAATTGAGATAGTTCACTATGGCCAAGACGTCGAGCGGCGAAATACCCTGGTCACCGTCTACATTCAATGGCGAAGCATAGTTGTGCCATTTGGAATCGTTGTCCTGCAAACGAAGGTCGAAGCTCTGCATGGCAGATTCGCCGGACCGTGTTTTTGCAACGACTCTAGCCTGCTGAACGGATTCGAAAATCGCGTCATCGATGCTTGAGATGAAAAACTGCACTCGAGGTTGGCCAGCAAGTATGGTCACTTGAGCAGTAAAAGAAATCTGCGTCGACGCGCTTGAACTTAAGTCGATAACTAAATCGGAACTGGAATCGGCCACGGGACGACCGATCGTTACCATCGTGCCGGAATCCCCCTCGCGTAAAGTGTATGTGTCAACCAAAATTGGCAGAAGAAGATTAACAGATCTAGGAGGAGAAAACTCGGATTGACTTCCGTTGCTGTTTCTCGCTGTAGCGTAGATTTTTGCGTTGGTCGGAAGTGCTGTGAACAGTTCGTATCTCCATGACGAGAATCCGCTGTTATTCGTTAGGACTGGGAAATTGCCCAAAAAGCGACGGCCAAAAACTTCCGGTACTTCACTATAGAGATCCACTTGAAATAGGTTGTTTGCGGTACTTTCCAACACCCCAGAAATTTGGACGCGGCTGCTTGAATTGGCAACGAAGTCGATGGTCGGGTAGTTCTGCAACTGGTTAGGTCCGGAATCTTGATCGTTAGCATCATTGGGCGTTGGACCGTCCGCGCCAAGATCTATCTCGGAAGCTGTATGATTCGCAATGGAATTCCAAGAGAAGGAATTGCCAGTCGAAAGGGGATGGGTAACTTGGATGCCGACCCTGCCGTTCCCTAGGATGCTGTTGGATGAGCCGACTGTTCCGTCGCCGATCTTGTTGTTGCTTGCCTCGACAATGTTGATACCACCTTCAGAATTTCCTACGGAGTTCAGTCCATCACCAACTGGCCCTATCCAGTTTCCAAATATAAAGTTGTTATTCGCGTTGGTTTTAATTTCGACGCCCCAGCCTATATTGCCGCTTACGACATTGCGGGTCAATTCCCTTGCTCCACCGATAGTATTCCCGCTTGCTTGATCGGACAGCATGACACCGTTGTGTCGATTTGGAATCGATAGCAACCCAGCAGCGTTCGTGCCGACGTAGTTTCCTGAAACTTGGTTGCTATCTGATTGAATGCCACCTATCGAGACGCCTTGAAGTTCATTTCCTGAGATGATATTGCGTTCGGCTTCATCAGAGACACCATCGCCATTGGTACCGACGAGATTACTTTGAGAGCCGTTGCAGATCCAAATTCCGGAGTGGTTGTTGCCAACGGCTCGAATACCATCAGCCGAAAGCCCGATTAGATTGCCGGCTATCCGATTACCGTCAGCGTTGGACAGCCAGATGCCATTTTGGTCATTACCAGAAATGACGTTGCCTTCAAGAAGATCCGATTTTCCATCGCCGTCGGTTCCAATAAGAGTGGGGAAACCACCCGTTACAAGAATTCCATCCATCGCGTTGGGCACCGCTGTCAATCCATCTGAGGCGAGTCCGACAAAGTTGCTCGAAATGCGAGTGAAATGGCTATCAAAGACGGCGATTCCAAACTTGCCGTTGCCACTGACTACATTCCTGGCTGCCTCGGGAAAAACGGTTTTCGCTCCTGAACCTATGACCGTTTTAAATGATCCGCCATCTACAATAATACCTTCGTCGCCGTTTGGAAGTTTTCCAATCCCATCGACGCCGATACCTATCCAGTTCCCGGCGATCTGACTGTCTGGGCTATTGAAGACTCGAATGCCTGTCTTGACATTGCCTGAGATCAAGTTGCGTTCGCGGACATCGTTAACGCCGTCGGCGTTCGAACCAATTCGGTTTTCGGTGGCGCCATTTTGAATCACTATTCCTTCTGAGTTGTTGGCCAACGACGCATTTCCAGTTTTGTCGACGCCGACCCAATTACCTGCCAAGATATTTCTGTTCGAGTTGAAGATCTGAATTCCCGCGAGGCCATTTCCGGAAACCAGATTTCCTTTTCTGGGGTCGTCTGCATCCGTTCCGTCTGCACCTACGATGGTGGTGGTGGAGGAGCCAGCCAATACCAATCCCGACAGCAGGTTGGGAACCACAGCGCGACCGTTCGCATCGGTTCCGATACGATTGCCTTGAATCCAATTGGAATGAGACAAACTCCCCCAAACACGAACCCCCTCCCAACCATTTCCAGAAAACAGATTTCCAATTCCAGGGCCACCTATTCGGTTGTTGTCCGAGTTCAGGACCTGTATCCCAGATAGCCCGTTTCCTTTGGCGAGTTGTCCAGTTAAATCCGTGCCAACGTAGTTCGACTCGATGCGATTTCTGCCTGGTCCCTCAATAGTGATGCCAAATCCTGGGAACCGATTGATGACCAACCCTCGTACTTCGCTCAGGCCAGCATTAAGGTTTAAGCCAGACTCGCCGTTGGAAAGCTGCTTTCCATTTAGCTCGACAAGTGGTGTTCCGGCATACCCGGGTTGCGTGGATGCATCGATGGTGACCGGATCGCTGATAGGCGGTAGCTCAGACTTCGGTTCAATCGACTTCGGTACACTTGCAATTACAAATGCGATCGTGTCCCGCACCGGCGAAGCGTTGGAGTCCAAGATGGCTTGTCGCAATGACCCCGTCCCTGAATCCGCCGTGTTGGAAACAACGTACGTGGCTAATAGTTGTCGTT
>JANMNR010000724.1:0-4670 GCA_031368325.1 Pirellula sp. | reverse complement strand
CCGCTGACTCGACCGCTGCTCCCACTCCCGCAGTTCGCAACATACCACCAAAGGCCCCGCCAGCACTCGTGATGAGTATGATCATTCCAGCGGTTTCCAGAGGTGGGCCAACGAGTTGCTCTAGTTTTCCAAGTCCAAATCCGCATTGTCTTGCCAAAACAAAAAGCGATAGGCCCGCACCGATTAGCAACGCGATGTTCTTGTGGCCAAAGAAATCGACAAGCCCCTTCACGTTATTGAAATTGGCTTCGCCCAACGATTGATAGAAACTAACGCACCACTCGATTTGGCGTCCTTCTGGCGCTAACGCACCATCTTTAATGACCTTGAACAGAGAAGATAAACCGATCAGAACGATCGGCAAAACGACAGGAAGGATCGACCAGAAAAAACTGGGAAGGCTGGATTCTTGTTTTTCCGCTTCGGCATCAGAAAGCATCGAGTCTCTTAGCGGAATCTCCATTCGAGAGTTTAAGAACACACACAGTATATAGCCAATTACAGCTGGTATGAGCCCTCCTATAAGCCCCGCGGCCAACGAAAACCCTGTATCGATCTTCAAGTTTTCGACCATCGCGAGTGGCCCTGGATGTGGGATTGTCAAACCGTGTGTAATCATGCCGCCGGTACAAACGCACAATACGTAGAGCAGGTAGTCTTTGCCCGTCCTCAATCGCAGCGCCTTTGCCAACGGGGCCATTAGCATGAACATGGTGTCAAAGAAAATCGGAATGCTCAGTACGTAAGTCGACCACAGGAGCGCCCAGCCCGCTCGTTTCTCTCCAAAGACAGCCAGAAATCGCCGAACCACTTTATCGGCGGCACCACTTTCCAATAGGCACATCCCAATAATGGACGCCAACGCAATCGAGATCGCGATGTCTCTCGCGGTATCACCAAGCCCCTTGGATATCTGTTCAACAACACCTTGCAAATGTGGGTACACGATCTCCTTGCCATTTTTGTCAACGATGGGCCAAGTCTCTTTATGTGTCATCAAGCCCGCGACAAGTGAGGCTAAAAGCAATGCGACGAAGGCGTGCATTCGCCAATAGCTGATGGCGGCGATGATAAAGCAAACGCTAACTGTCAGCACAAGAAACGGCCACCACCATGCCGAGACCATGGATGACATCATCGACGATATGGATGTTAGCACTGGCAGATCCGTACAAGAGAGAGATTGGGAGGTTAAACCCTTGGCAAGGGTGCGACATTGTAGTCACGGTCCTGGAGTTTATCTACAAGAGTAACGAACTTGCGGCGATGAGCGTCCTGTTGAACACTTGCGACCGCAAGCGTATGTTTTGCCGAGGTAAGGCTCTTGACTGGCCTCGAAACCGGGTGGGTGAGACGATCGGCATTTCAATGCTAGGTCTTTCAATGATCGGTGTCCCAAGGTAGCTGCCCATTGCAACTGTCCGCCCTGGCGAACTGGACGGAAGTCTTTGCTTCGATGCGTCTTTTCCTAGGAGCGAACTTTTACGATAGGCGAAAATCGCGGCTCCGGGTTATCCGGCAACCCGCCTAACCTCGCGAAAACCTGTCTAGACAATAGTCGTTCACACAACTAAAATGCGGGCAATGGGAAACAAAACGCACAAATCGCTGGAATTTGATTCGCTCGAGCAGGAGGTCTATCTCAATCTCTGGCGAACGTACGATCGACTGCGTGCCATGGAAGAGGCAGTGTTTGGTCCGCGCGGGATTACTTCTCAACAATACAACGTTTTGCGACTCCTGGCTTCGAACCATCCTGATCCGATGCCAACGCTGACGATTGCAAACCGGATGATTTCCAAATCTCCGGACATCACGCGCATGCTGGATAAGCTCGAAGTAGGTGCGTGGATTTTGCGAACCCGGCCATTGGAAAACCGGCGTACGGTTCTTATCAGTATCACGTCGCTCGGGCTCGCGTTGATTGCAGAGATCGCCGAACCACTTCAGCAATGCCACGAAAAACAGCTGGGGCATTTGAGCCGACAGGAATTGAATCAACTGGCATTGTTGCTACGAAGCGCTCGCAAGCCACATGAGCAGGAAAAAAAGTTATGGTCATAACCGTCTCGATAGCGAACCCGCCTTTACAATGAATCCGGTCAACAACGTTAATTTAGCAGTGCAGTTTTTCTTCCAAATCGGCATCATTTTGATTGCGTGCCGGATCGTTGGTGTGATTGCAAAGAGATTTGGGCAGCCTCAGGTTGTTGCGGAGATGATTACCGGTGTGCTGTTAGGACCATCGTTGTTTGGACTGTTTCTCCCAGATTGGCAGCAAGTGTTGTTTCCATGGGATCGTAAGCAACTCACGCGGGATACCCAGAGTTATCTTTTTCCAGTATCGCAACTGGGACTTGCGCTATACATGTTTGTGGTCGGTATGGAATTCCGAGTCGAGATTGTCCGGAATCACTTCAAGAGCTCGTTGGCAGTATCGTTGGCGGGGATGATTGCACCATTTGTCTTAGGTGCTGGCCTTGGCTGGTACTTCTTTCACTACACGACTCTCTTTCCGGAGATGACGAAACTTTCGGAAGCCATGCTTTTTTTGGGGGCGTCGATGTGTATCACAGCCTTTCCTATGCTGGCGCGCATCATTCATTTCAAGGGACTAGCTGGGACTTTGATGGGCACGGTGGCGATTGGGGCGGGAGCTGTGGATGACGTGATGGCTTGGTGTTTGTTGGCCTTGGTCCTGGCAAGCTTCGATTCGAATATCGCGAACGCAGGTTGGAGCGTCGGCGGAGGATTGTTGTTTGTGATGGTGGCGTTGGCGATTGTGCGTCCTTTGCTCGATCGGTTTAAGTCGTGGTTGATTGAAAAAGATGGAACGTTGAGTGACACAGGTTTGGTCGTTGGGCTGGCGACTATGGCTTTTGGCGCATGGTTTACAGACAAGATTCATTTGCACGCTGTTTTTGGTGCTTTTGTAATGGGAGCTTGCATTCCTCGCGGAATCATGGCGAGGGATTTGATCGCCAGGATCCAACCACTCTCGGTAACTCTGCTTTTGCCACTCTTTTTCACATTCTCGGGGCTCAATACGGAGATTGGCTTACTAACTACGCCTTATCTATGGGGGATGTGCGGATTGGTGTTATTTGCTGCTATCGCCGGGAAGTTCGGAGCATGCTGGCTGGCTGCCCGGTTGGCTGGGCTATCAAATCGTGAGGCGCTTGGAATCGGGACACTCATGAACGCGAGGGGCCTGATGGAGCTGATCATCATCAACATCGGTCTTCAACGCGGCGTAATCAGCAAAGAACTCTTTGCCATCTTGGTGATTATGGCCGTGGTGACAACGCTTATGGCTTCCCCTCTCTTTGACGCATTGGTTGGCTCCAATACAAAGGACGTCAGTCGCACCACGGTCGACTGAGCAGTTGGTATGATTAGTGGCAACGCAGTTGCCCCAACACTCAGCCATTAGGAAGCCACGTTGCATACGGAGAAACAAACAGAACCCGCTAGAGGTAAAGCCCTCGGTTGGCATTGGCTTGTCGACTTCTATGGTTGTTCTCTTTTGCCGACCGATCCTGCGGTCCTCGAGGCGATTCTCGTGTTTGCAGCGGAGAGCGCCGGAGCAACGGTTGTCCAGCGTTGTTTCCATCAGTTTTCCCCCTTTGGATTATCGGGGGTCGTCGTCATTGCGGAGTCGCATTTGGCGGCCCACACTTGGCCGGAACACAACGCGATGTGCCTAGATCTTTTTTCGTGCAGCGATAAAATCCAAGCTGAAATTGCTATCGAGATTATCGCGGAGAAAACGGGTGCAGGATCGATCCAAAAGCGTAAAATAGAACGTGGCAACTTGCTAGACTAACAGACCAACGCGACGCTCACACATGACATTGCGTCCCGCCAACTACCGACTGCAAACGGCCCACTGCCAACAATCCAACTCAACCTCTTTCAATACAACTAAACATGGTTCGACGCGCCGAAGGCAATTTAGAACTGAGACCGATGGCATCCAACGACGTTCAAATGGCGTTGCGGATTATTCATGATTATGACGAGGACGATGCGGAGGAGGCTCGCGAGACGTACCAGCGAGGCCTCGATGGACAATTCTGCCTCTGCGAAAATCGCGCGGTGATCGGCGTGGTTGGGGCGAAACATATTCCAGATACCGATGGTTCATTCGGGCTTTCCTGGACCTATTTGCAACGCGATCAGCGACGATCGGGCAAGGGCACGCGAATGCTGAACTGGATGCTTGAAATCATTAAGGAACAGGACGCACGCAAGGTGTTTGTTCATGCAAGCGATTACATGGACCCAACGGAAGGGGATATTTACCGCGACGCACGTGATGCTTACATGCAGGTCGGATTTACGCAGGAGGTGCGACAGCCAGACTACTATGCTCCCGGCGAATCGATGTTGGTGTATGGAATGCGATTGGCTCCGCGAGAAGTTGGCGACGTCGTACTTAATCTAGACGACATCAAGTTGACGGACGTGGACGAGATACCTGAAACCAACGATGCTTATTGGTTAGCATGGGAGTTGGTCGGTCAGGGGCAAGGAACGAAGCCGCAGGATTTTCAACGCATTGTTGATGAGGTGCGAGGTTGGGGTGGGCGGACGATATACATGGCATTCCCGTCGGACGTGGCAAACGCATCAAGTTTAGTCACCGCCGCCCGATTCAAAACTTCCGG
>JANMNR010000713.1:0-9675 GCA_031368325.1 Pirellula sp. | reverse complement strand
GTGCGGTCCGAGCAAAGGAATGCGGGATGTATAAGTTGTTATTGTGCTGGAGATATCTAAAGACCAGATGGATTGCCTTGGCGTCCATTGTTTCTGTGACTTTGGGCGTGGCGACCCTGATCGTTGTCAACAGCGTGATGGACGGTTTCACCTCCCAAATGCAAGATCGAATGCATGGCATCTTAAGCGATTTGGTCGTCGACACGCGCGGCACGAATGGAATATCGGAACCAAACTGGTATATCGATCGCATTCGAGCCAGGATCGGCAATTCGGTCGAGGGAATTACAACCGTCGTCACTCTTCCGGCAATGATGACATTTACCCACAACGGGGCGTCGCATACGCAACAAATCAATTTGATCGGAATCGATCAAAAAACGTACGCGAGTGTCAGCGACTTTAGCAAGTACCTCATTCACCCAGACAACAAGTCCAAGTTGGACTTCAACCTAAAGCAATCGGGCTATGCACCCGAGCGAGAAGCGTTACAGCCAGCTGGATGGGAGTACCGAAACCGCGTTGAACAAATAAAAAAAGAGAGACTCACTCAGCTTGAGCAGTATCGCCGACTGCAAGAAAAAATTGCTGAGGAACAGCGAAGCCAACTCACCGCCAACTCGCCTGCAGCAGAACCAGCAAGCAACACAACTGCTTTGGAAACTTCGCAAGACGTGAGCCCTGATGCACAGACCCTCAACACGATGATGAGTGGTCCATCCTTTCAACCCTCGCCAACAACTGAGGAACGAGGCCGAGTTTTTGACGCATCCAAGGAACAGAGAACGGGAATCGTGCTAGGTATTGGAATCGGCAGCGTGCGAGGTCGCGACGCTGGTGGCCAAGTTAAAGACTATTTTTTTATACGACCTGGCGATGATGTCAGCGTTGCATTTCCAAACGCAGGCACGCCCCCCCGAGCCATCGACGAGATGTTCACGGTCGTTGATTTTTATGAAAGCAAGATGAGCGAGTACGACTCAACCTTTGCGTTCGTTCCCATCGAAGCACTCCAGCAAGCACGCGGAATGATCGATCCAATGTCCAAGGTAGGTGCCGTCACCTCCATACAAATCAAACTCAAAAAGGGAGCAGATCTGACAGCGGCCCGCGATTCGCTTCGCGATGAATTCCCACCCAGCGAATCCTACGTACAAGTGAATTCTTGGCGCGATACTCAGGGCCCGCTTCTTGCCGCAGTTCAAATGGAAACCACAATCCTCAACGTTCTTCTATTCATGATCATTGCGGTGGCTGGCTTCGGAATTTTGGCGACTTTCTTCATGATTGTTGTCGAAAAGACGCGAGACATCGGTGTGCTGAAGTCACTTGGTGCCCCTGGCACAGGCATCGCGTCGATCTTTTTGGGCTATGGAGTCCTTTTGGGATCGGTGGGTTCTGGAGCTGGCGTTGTCTGCGGTTTGCTGTTCGTTTGGAAAATCAACGAGATCGCACGCGTTCTTGAATGGGTAACAGGCCGTGAGGTATTTGACCCAACTGTTTACTATTTCGATTCCATACCAACCATCATTCATCCGTTTACTATTGTCTGGGTCAGCATCGGCGCGGTCTTTATCGCGATTATGGCAAGTGTTTTGCCATCCATACGTGCGGCTCGCATGCATCCAGTAGAGGCCCTGCGTTATGAGTAGCACCAAACCTGCGAAGAAACCATTCGCATCGCAAACGCCAGTTGCGAGCACCTACCGCGTTGTCCGTCCAGAAATCGAACTCGATGCGATCGCTAACGAACTTGCAACAACGCGAATCCCCGCTAGCTTTTCAAGCAAGTCCATCGTGGTCGCACGCGATGTAAAGAAGTCCTATCGTCGTAGCAAGACGATTGTGCCTGTATTAAAGGGAGTCGATTTTAGCGCCGAACGTGGCAAAATTACCGCCATCGTTGGCCAAAGCGGCTCGGGCAAGAGCACGCTACTCCATTTGCTTGGCACCCTCGACAGACCCGATTCGGGCGAAATCCAATTCGATGGACAGCGAACGGACAATCTTCCTGCTCGCAGCCGCGATGCGTTCCGCAATAAGCAGCTTGGGATGATCTTTCAGTTTTACCATTTGTTGCCCGAATTAACACTGCTCGAAAATGTGATCGCACCGGCCATGATCGGTCAAAGCATTTTCTCTTACTTCCGAAACCGCAAAGCTATCATCGAACGCGCCAAATCGCTGACCGATATGGTTGGGCTTTCGCACCGGCTTCACCACAAGCCATGTGAATTGTCTGGTGGAGAAATGCAGCGAACCGCGATCGCACGTGCATTGGTCACGTCACCGAAGCTGCTCCTGGCGGATGAGCCAACGGGCAATCTCGACCAGGAATCAGGTCATTCGATTTTGCAATTGATGCGAGACCTTAATCGCGATACCGGCTTAACCATCGTAATGGTCACTCACGACGAAAACATCGCGCAGCAATGCGATGCTCTTGTTCGACTTAAAGGGGGCAAACTAGAGGCACTAAAGTGATTCAGTAATCTTTGCGGATTATAACGATCAGTCTAATGTTTCCGCCTTGGCGAAGCCGATTTGAGGACTACAGACCCTGCTCAACTTGGCCATTTCATCAACGGAACCGAACGGATGTACGAATCATTCTTTGGATTTGTCAAAAGACCTTTTCTCGCCGCATCAACGTTGGACCGATATTTCCCCGCGGCGTGCATTGAGCAGACCTTTCAAACAGCCTCTCGAGCCATCCAACGCGGCGAAGGCCCCGTGGCTATCTTCGGCGGCACCGGTTTAGGAAAAACCATGTGCTGTCTTCGAATCGCCGAAAGCATTCGGCGCAATTTCGAAGTGGTCATGCTGTCCAGCTCGCAACTCATCACCCGGCGAGCGCTGCTGCAAAGCTTGTTGTTCGAGCTACGCATGCCCTATCGCGACATGACCGAGGGAGAACTACGTCTCACTCTCATGAGCCGGCTACAACCCTCGACGGATAACCCAACGGATGGTCTAGTGCTGATCATTGACGAAGCTCAAACGATGTCGATGAAATTGCTTGATGAAATCCGCTTATTGACCAACGTAGTTCGCAACGGAGTTCCAAGGGTACGATTGGTCCTATGCGGTACGATGAAACTCGACGACTGCCTTTCGCACCCACAGATGGACTCACTCAATCAACGCCTTGCGGCGCGATGCTATCTGACCCCATTGAGCAGTCAGGAAACCGGTCAATACGTTATCCACAAAATCGAATTGAGCGGAGTGATCGGCACGTCGGCGATGACTCGAGATGCTCTCGATGCAATCTATCGTGGATCCGACGGTATTCCACGGTTGATCGACCAACTTGCCGACCAATCGCTATTGCTTGCTTGCAGCGAACGGGAACGCCCTGTTTCTGCCGCCATGGTGGGCCGCGCTTGGTGCATGCTCCAGCAACTACCCAATCCTTGGAGCGAACCAGAATCGATCGTAAAGAGCACGAATGGACCGAACTTGGCGGTTTCCACTCACTCTGTCTCAAACGCCACAACTCCATCCACACCGAGTTCCACGCCGGGGCAACCCAGACTCGTCCCAACCACGATGAGCAGTGCAAAGCCTGCAGCCAAAACTTCCACTGCCACCACGCCACCTGCAACAACTTCGTCCGTCATTTCGAGCTTAGAGATGATGATGAAAGGGTCGGTTGCCGCAAGTGGACCATCCACTACGAACTCAAATATCGAGTTCGGACAACTCGACGATGATTTCCAAGAGGACGAAACGACAGCCGACGGGTCGGGGCGTCAAGCGGTTAACGAGGAAAGCAACTACGAAGCCACCTCGGACTTTGAGGACGCGATCGCTCGTTCCGAAATCAAGCCGATGGCCTCCAAAAACCTACTCGATGTCTTTGCCGGCGATTTTGGCGAGGAGTTTTCTATACCAGTTCAGTCATCGGACAGCTATCAAGCTTACTCGGGTGCAGCTTACGGTAATTTGAACTACGACCTTTCGAACTTCGGAATGTCATATAAAGCCCCAGTCGACGAAGGTCCTTTGGCTTTCGATGAAGCCAGCGATTTCCTCACCGCTCCAACGCAATCGCAACGTGAGGTGCTGTCGAATACGTTCGAGACCGTATCGAACATCTCGCCTGAACAGGCGGAAAACCTAGAACGCCAAATCGAAGACGAGATGCGAGATTTGGTATCTGGGCTCAACATGAATGCAATGACATTTGATCCAACGACAACGATTGACGCCTCTGCTAGAGAAAACGTTGCGTTCGCAAGTGGCGGTCTACAGCGTCCGATCGACGACCGACGCCTCTCGCGTCACTCGCACTCGGATGTGATCGCCTTTTCAGGAATGCACAATTACGACAGCTCGCTGGAATCGGACAATCTGCAGGAGAGAGTCGCGATGGATGACGATCGCGATTTGCTCGTCATTGAGGATGACCTCGAGGCGGTTCGAGCGGGAAAGCCCCATGAAAGCCAAAGCTCTCATCGAGCAGTGCTTCATCCCTATGCCAAGCTGTTTACTAAACTGAGGAACTCATGAGCTCGCCGGAACAGGATGTACCCCTCCAACGCTGGCTACCGCAACTAGAAATCTACCGGGTGGCCATGGATAGATCGCCGGACGAAATTGAGTTAGCTGTTTGCCGCAAGCCATCCGATGGCGAGTCAACGGCAACCAGTCAAGCACACGAAAACGCAAAGGAGAGCTCGACCACGTCCCTCTCCAACGAGCCATGTTTGACTCTCCGCATCCATCCTTTCACGTTGGACACCCTAGCAAAACCAAGTACCGCGAACGCGGAGCAGACTGCCAAAACCGCTTCTCAAACCGATGTTTCGCGACCTGCCGATTCACAAATCGTTCACGTACCAATCGATGGAATACTGAAACGCATGGCGAAAGCCAAATCGTTTGTATTGGGCGTCGGGACAGTTGGCCATTTCGAAGCGCCGGTGGTCCGCAATTTGGTGACCGATATTGTCGAGCGATGTCTCAGTAAAACAAAACGCAACGCTCTGCTGGTCACCATTCGTCCGGACGACTTTTCGGGCTTCAAGGATCCGGTTCAGAGTGTTTCCTTTCGTGAGGCACATTGGACGTACAAAAGTGGTAGCAAGCCAGAAACAAAACTCTGGCACTCGCAGTTGGCGGCATTGCCGCTTTGGAAGAAAGATTTCGGACTGATCGTCTTTGATTTGGGTGACGCGTGCCTCCCAATGATGCCGCGAGTTGGTAGACTATGCGACGGAATTGTCATCCATATGCTCAGTCCTGCCAATTCCCGGGATTCCATTAAGGCGCTCCGATCGCTCCAAAAAGAGCGGTTGCCAATCCTGGGAGCTTGGTCGGTTGATTTTAGTGCGAGTGTGCAAGCCGCATAAATTTCGCCACGGGAGAGACAGCTCCTTTCACCTAGTCCGTCCATCAATCTTTGTGGTATCACTCATGGTCCGTTGCTTAGTAACCGGTGGCGCTGGGTTCATCGGGTCGCATATCGTTCGCGGCCTATTGGACGCAGGCCATAAAGTGCGGGTGCTTGACAGTTTGAGCACAGGCAAACGTGCAAACCTCGAAGAAGTCTCGGACCGAATCGATTTTATCGAGGGGGATATTTGCGACCCTATCGCTGTCCGCGAGGCTTTGTCGGGCGTTGAGCGAGTGTTTCATCAGGCCGCGCTCGCATCGGTTCCGCTTTCGCTCGAGCGTCCGCTAGACACACATCAAGCTTGTGCGACCGGAACGCTGAACATGCTGCATCAAAGCGTTCAAGCGGGGGTCAAGCGTTTTGTTTATGCTGCCAGCAGCAGCGCTTACGGAGACCAGCCAACTTCATCGAAGCGTGAGTCGGATTTGCCCATGCCGCTTTCGCCGTATGCAGTCGCAAAGCTGAGCGGCGAGTACTATTGCCAAGCTTACTTTCATAGTTTCGGACTAGAGACGGTCGGCATTCGATACTTCAATGTGTTTGGTCCACGACAAGATCCCGATAGCCCTTACTCGGCGGTAATCCCACTGTTCGTCAATCGCTTGCTAACGGGAAGACGTCCCATTATTTACGGAGACGGTTTGCAGTCTCGCGACTTTACTTACGTTGCCAACGTCGTCCATGGAAATCTGCTCGCTGCAGAACGTCCCAACATCGGTGGACGAACCATCAACGTGGCGGACGGAGGGCAGACCACGCTGTTGCAATTGCTCAAAATCTTGGGATCCTTGCTTGGTAAGTCGATTGAGCCGGATTTTCAGCCTGCCCGCGTTGGCGATGTACGCGACAGCCTCGCCGATATTTCGCTCGCTCGAAAACTACTCGGCTTTGAACCCCAAGTCCGCTTAGACGAGGGTATTAAACGAACAATTGCTTACTACAAATCGATGGTTGGCGAGTTTGCTCACTAGAATTTCGACCTTAATCGCACGCAATCCTTCCCTGCCATGATCGTTTACTCGGTGGTCGTTTTGCTGATCGCGCTTTTGCCGGTCGCAATGTTCCTGAAAAACTCGATGGAGTTCGTGCCCGCAAGCTCCGACCCAGAATTGCTACGGTCCTCTAAGTCGGAGAGCATCAGTATTCTCATTCCGGCACGGAATGAATCGAAAAGTATCGGTCCGGCACTCGAGGCGATCCTGCAGAACGATCATCCTGGGTTTGAAGTGCTTGTGCTCGACGATCACTCTGAGGATGACACGGCAAGTATCGTACACGCCATTGCTCAACGCGATCCTCGTGTGCGACTCCTGGCGTCCAAGGCTTTGCCGGATGGTTGGAACGGTAAACAGCACGCATGCTGGCAGTTGGCAAACCAATCTCAAAGCGATTGGCTTCTCTTTCTAGACGCAGACGTGCGGCTTTCGCCGGACGCGGTATCGCGATGCCTTGCCGAGCAAAAGCGCAGGCGAGCTCCATTGATCAGTGGCTTTCCGATGCAGGAGACGGGCACGTTCGCTGAGAAGTTACTTATTCCGTTGATGCATTACGTTTTACTTGGCTATCTTCCGATCGATCGAATGCGTTCCACGCTGGGTGTGGGGCTTGCTGCTGGCTGCGGACAACTATTCTTTGCCAACAAGCAGACTTATATGGCCGTCGGAGGACACGCTGCGATTCGTGATTCCAGACACGATGGTATCCAACTGCCGCGAGCGTTTCGGCGGGCAAGTCATCGGACGGACATCTTCGATGCAACCGATATTGCTCGCTGCCGAATGTACACTTCGACTCAGCAGGTTTGTAACGGATTGCTCAAGAACGCGACCGAGGGCATCGCGAACGCCCGATTAATCGTTCCGTTTTCCATACTTTTGATCGGTGGCTCGGTCTTGCCGAGCGTCTCGTTGATTTGTGGATACGCTCTGAATGCGCCGATCATTGCGATGATTCTGTTGTTCATCGCGTTTGCGATTGGGTTTGCCCCAAGGCTTGTTGCATGCAGCCGATTTCACCAATCTCTACTGGGTGCCATATTGCACCCACTCGGCGTTCTTTGGTTTGTGGCTCTCCAGTGGATTGCACTCGTACGGAAACAACTGGGGCTGACGACCAAATGGCGAGGCCGCGTCTAGCCGGTTGTCCGTTGTTGCCGTTGGACGGGGATTAAAGCCCAACAAACCTCCTCTACGCGGCCGCAATGCAACCATTATCGCTTTTACAGGTTTGGCAGGTCATTGACGGCCACCCCTTGTGAGAATTTTCACACAGTACGAATTGGGGTGTAGAAAATCGCAACCTGACGAAGTTAAGCGCAATGGCTCTTGTCGAAAACCCCTATGTCCTCCTATCCTAGGTACTGCTCAAAAGTGGCTTGCAGTCATTTCGGCCAAGCCTCTCCTTTGTTCCCTCCTGCTTTATCTATGTGCGAGCCCAGTTCTCGACTCCAAAAAACGCTTGCCACCTTGCGTGGTGTCCGGCCGACGGTCCTCCCATCCCTTTTGATGTGCGATTTCGCCAATCTGGAGAGGGAAGTTCGTTTACTGGAAGAGGCGGGAGTAGAATGCCTCCATCTAGATGTGATGGACGGCAGTTTCGTCCCTAATATGAGCTACGGGATGCCGATTGTGTCGGCCCTTCGCAAAGTCACTGACCTGTTGCTTGACGTCCATTTGATGATTGTTGACCCAACCATCTACGCTCCGCAATTCGTGGATGCCGGTGCAGACTTGATCACCTTTCATATCGAAGCGTTAGCGCAACCAAGTACCTTGCTGGAAACGATTCGTTCTCAAGGTGTGGCAGCCGGATTGGCGATCAACCCATCGACGGAGATGAACCGCATGTCGCCGTTTGTTCGTGAGTGCGATATGGTTTTGGTGATGAGCGTTGAGGCTGGTTTTGGCGGCCAGTCCCTTAACCCGATCGCTTTAGAGCGACTATCGGAACTCAGAAACGCACATGGCGCAGATTTGCTTTTGGAAGTAGATGGCGGCGTGAATGAAAAGACGGTTGGCCAGTGCACGTCCAATGGAGCGGACCTACTCGTGGTGGGTTCCGCTATTTTTCGGCAGGCGGATTACTGCCAAGCGATGACTCGATTGCGTCGGGAAATGCAGAGCTGAAGTTATGCAGACCGATTCCATCGTATCGATGTCTCTTCGGAAAATTGTTTATGTGTAATGTAGTTGTAGTGAGACCAGGGGCGACACTTTTTGATGAGCAAGAGCGAATCAAGGGTAGTTTGGACATGCCTCTTTCTGCCGTCGGCGTTGAGCAAGTGCAACGTATGGCGGTTGAAATTGCTAAGCTTCCAATCACGACGGTTTACTGTGGCCCATGCGAGTCTGCTCAAAAAACGGCAAAAGGCATTGCCGTGCAATCCCATGCGAAATGGAAGGTCTGTGATTGCTTCCGCAATTTGGACCATGGACTTTGGCAGGGAAAATTGATCGATGATCTTCGACGACAGCAGCCACGGCTGTTCAAACAACTGCAAGAAAATCCCAGGTCCTTTTGTCCCCCTGGTGGCGAGACAGTGGCGGAGGCTGAAGCTCGCGTTGAGAAGATGATTCTCAAGTTATGCAAGAAGCATGCAAACGAAACGATTGCAGTGGTTATCCCCGAACCTTTGGCAAGCCTCATTGCCGCCAAGCTCAAGGAGACCGATCTTGGCGATCTTTGGAAATCGGAATGCGACAATGGTTCCTGGGAGGTGATCGATTCCGATACGCATGACACGATTGGAGCTCATTTGATTCCAACTAGCCGAACGGGATCCGCCCTGTCTCCCTTTGTTGCCCAATAAGAAAGTCCAATCCTATGTCAACAGTAGACTTGCCAGCCACTTCGGATGCGATTCCAACAGCAAACAAACGTGGTGTGCCCGAGGGGCTTTGGATCAAATGCCCTGGGTGTGGTGATTCGATCTACCGAAAAGAAGTCGAACGCAATCTGAATGTATGCCCAAAGTGCAAGTATCACATGTACGTTTCGGCGAGAGATCGCATTGCACAGTTGCTCGACGAAGGCACCTTTGAAATCTGCGACGAACATATCCTGCCGACCGATCCATTGAACTTCTCCGACAAGAAACGATACGCCGAGCGGTTGGTGGCAGAGCAAGAACGAACGGGCCTGACCGATGCTGCCATGTGTGGCACGGGTATGATTCGGGCACGTCGTGTGGCGATTGCGGTAACCGACTCTGCATTCATCATGGGCAGTATGGGGTCGGTGGTTGGCGAGCGGTTAACGCGTTTGGTTGAGCGGGC
>JANMNR010000708.1:0-12266 GCA_031368325.1 Pirellula sp. | reverse complement strand
CTCGTGAAACAGGGTTCAAGTCTGGTTGAACATACCTTAGCGTTTATGCTTCACTGCTTCCACCTTGGATCAAGTCGAGGAGCCGTCCGATTGCTTCGGCGGATTGTTCGCGAGGCATCGAGGGGAGATCGCGACGGCTGTGGAGCACTTGCTCGGGCGTGAGCGGTAAGTGGACGAACCCGATCGAGCATGTTCGGACATGCATCGCGTGCCAGTGGTGCGTCAAGTACATGGCTGCATTGCAAAGGTACGTCCCCGCATGAAAAGATACCGAGCTCGGTATGCCGCTCGACCTGAGTTCTAGATTCCACTGATCCAATGGGAACCTAGTCCGGTAAGCGACTGGTGCATTTGGGACGAGCGGACCGAAGAAATCGCCCGTCGCCTCGGTCATGCCGGCGACGTTGAGCGCGATTGCCTCCATTTGTACACGGCTGACTCCGGGAGCTTGGCCAAGGTGCAGTACAGCGTCAAAGCCTGCCGCAAGGTCTTTTTCTAAACGAGACTGGAGTTGGCCCAAATCGACGGGGTAGCGTCGTGTTGTAACACCCGGCGGGAGGCCGCGGTGATGCAGGAATGTGGTCAGTGCCTCCCAGCTGGAATTCTGTTCCCAACTGTCGTATGGCTCAAAGGCGGTTAACAAAACTCGCAATTCAATCCTCTAGTTCAATAGCGCCTGAGGGTCGCCTGATTCCTGTGAATCTGGAAAACCCAAAGATCTTGGCAGGTATTTATACCTCTTTTGTAGTCGAAAAATGCCGTTGTGCACCACGAAGCCCGCTAACAAGCCTGGAATTGAGCCCAGCATTGGGATAAAGTGGAACCAAGACCCACCTAGGACCACTTTTGGAAGGCGATTTGGATGATTCGTTCGGAATGCTCTCTCGTACGCAGGGTTGCTGCGATTTCCTTGTTCGTTTCTGTCACGATGCAAGTTCAACTGGCTGTTTGCGGTGATTTGTTCCCTGACAAGAACCTAGAATCGGTCGTTCGTCGCGAAGTGTTCGATAAACGCTACAACACCGAGCCTTTGAACGAGGCCGATGTCAAAAACATCTCTCAAGTCGTCGGGAAAGGGAAAGGAATCAAGAGCCTAGAAGGACTGCAGCACTGCAAGGCGCTCATGAAGATCGATCTTGAGAAAAACGAAATCGTGGATCTAAGCCCAATCAAGGAGCTGAAACTTCTTCAATCTATCGATTTGTCGTCGAACAAGATCGAAACGCTCGAGCCGATTTCGCAGTTAATTCAATCGCAATACCTGCAACTGTCCAAGAACGCCATCGTCGACCTTGGTCCTTTGCGAGACATGAGCAACCTCCGGTCTATCTACATCGCCGACAACAAGATCAAATCGTTGGAGCCGGTCTCTGGTTTGAAAAAGGTATGGACGCTCGATGTGTCTGGCAACCCGATCGAGGATGCCACTCCCATCGCCAATCTAAAAGGACTGCAATCGTTAAGTCTTAAGGGCTGCGGTATCAAGAGCATTGAGTTTGTTCGATCCCTCACTCCGAACTTCATGCGACTCGAGGGCAATCCGATTGCGGATTTTGGGCCACTCGTCGAAGCGTGCGAGGCGGACTCCAAGACGGAACATCGCTTTGCTCAGTTTTTGCGTTTGTATTTGGATGATGCAATGCTCAAGGAAATGTCCAAAACGGCAAGTCTCGAAAAACTCAAAGCGGCTGGCGTTAAGATCAATCCCAAGTAGCCAACACAGCGACTTGTTCCAACGAATCAAACTAGATGCACACCATGATAAATAACGCCTCGCAAAACAAGAAACGAAGGGATGGCTTGCGCCGTCGCGCTGGCCTTTCCTTGATGATCGCTTTGGCGAATCAGGGCAGTACGCACGCCCGAGCCAACGCGGATGATGAACCCTACTTTCGCGCTCGCACCGACGCGAATGCAGTCGAGGATTTGAAGAAGCTTCGCGAGGAGTTGAACCTAGCCTCCGATGCCAATGGAGCGATCAATCCACTTGGCAAATTCCTTGAACGAAGCAACAAAACCAAGGAGCCCGCGCGTCTTGAGATTGGAGCAAGCGATTCGGAGAACAATGCGAATCGGGATCTGGATCCTGCTGCGTCCAAGCCGAAGCCCCGCCGGGAGATTTTGACGTTGCCAGGGCCCAGATTAACCATCATTCAGCAGGCGAGCCCAGAAGTGAGGCGCAGTGTCGATGGCTTTCGACCGGCGCGTACTGTCGCCGACATCGATGCGACGATTCGGCCATCGCTACAGTATCCAGTGACTTTGGCGTCCGCCAATCTACCGATCGTCGGCCAACCTAACAGTTACATAGCCAGATACCAAGGCGGGCCAGAGATTCCCAGTGGGGCTAATCTTGGTACTGGATTGCCATCAGGTTTTCCCACCCAGCCAGGATTCAATACGAACGTGCAACCGGTGTTGCCGCCCAGTCCAATGGCGATCCCCAACAACCTCGGCGCGGCACCACCAGTAGTTGCTGGGCCCCCAGTGTTTTCAACGCCAATTCAAGACACACAACCAATGACAAACAATCCAGGGCCCTACAACATTCCTCCACCCACCTATCCACAACCGATTTACAACCCAAACGGCCCATTGAATTCGAATCAAGGATTTCCTGGTGGAATGGCCAGCCCGAGCGACAGCGTTCGACCGATGAACAGTCCATATGTCAATGGAGCCCCGTTTGTTTCGAATGCACCTCGCCAGTTTGATGCGAGAAATATGGTCGCTTGTAATGCGTATCGCCAATCGGTCGATCCCTGCGCTCAACCTTGTCGAAGCAATCCGAACGGATACGCGTCAGCGCCCTATGCAACGGGTGGTTCTCCGTTTGCGTATGTGCCGCCAACCTACATGCCCTCTGGCAAAAGCTCAGGCTACAGGCCATTGATCGGATTTGGTCAGAACAGCTACGATCCCTTTTTGGGCCGAGGAATCGTCGGTCAGCCTGTTGCTTACGTCGATGGTCAGCCGGTCAGAAATTTTATTCGGTACATTTTCCCATAAACAGGCCATTGCCAGTTGTCGGTTCGCAAACGATTTTACCTCGACCACGCAGCAACATCATGGCCCAAGCCGACCGGTTCGCTCGAGGCATGCATCGAATTCCAAACGTCCAATGGTGCGGCCTCCGGACGGGGAGTGTATCGATCCGCAGAATCGTCAAGCGATCTCGTTCGCACGACTAGGCAGTCTGTTGCTAGGCTGATCAGTGCACCCAACGCGAATGACATCGCATTTTGCAGCAACGGCACGCAGGCTCTCAACGCTTCGATTCTTGGTTTGTTGCAATCGTCAAGGATGCGAGGGTGTCACGTCGTCACGACTGCTATCGAACACAATAGCGTTTTGCGGCCACTCCAAATGGCGTCCAAGTCATGCGACATCACCTGGACCGCCGTTCCATGCGACTCGGTAGGTTGGGTTGATCCAAATCATGTTAGCGATGCGATGCGATCGGAAACGCGATTAGTGATTGTGAACCATGTGTCGAATGTGACCGGGACGGTACAGGATATCCGTTCCATCGCAGGTGCGACCAAAAAGCAAGGTGCGGTATTCTTGGTCGATGCCGCTCAGTCGCTAGGCTACCTGCCAATTGATGTGGTGTCGGATGGTATCGACATTTTGGCAGCCCCAGGTCACAAAGGCGCGGGTGGCATGCTTGGCACGGGAATTCTCTATGTTCGTCGCGATCTCCAGTCGCAAATGGAACCGATTTGGATTGGCGGGACTGGCACGCAGAGCGATTCGATCGATGGGCCATTCGATTGGCTGGCTGCTATCGAATCAGGGAATAGCAATCTGCCAGGGATCGCTTCGTTAAAGGCGGGATTGGAATGGCTTGAAACGAAAGGGCCGGACGATTCTCTTCGGGATTGGTCTGGCCGCATTATTGATGCCATTTTGCAGTCACCGAATCTGCGATTAATTGGATTGCCGCAAGACAATCCGGATCGGCAACGACTTCCAGTGATCAGCTTAACCTGCGAGTCCCTTTCCAGTCACGAAATGGCGATGCTTTTGGATTCTGCTTGTGGCGTAGAAGCCCGTTCTGGGTTTCATTGCGCGAGCCTAATTCATTCTTATTTGGGTACTCAGAACAATGGTGGAACGCTGCGATTAAGTCTCGGGCACACGAGTCAAATCGCGGATGTCGACGCGGCTGTTGATGGCATTCAGGTGTTGGCATCGATGTCTTGAACGGAGTGTCGAGTGCGTGGGTCGCTCTTGCCTTTCGCCCACATGCGAATCACGTCCAGCAAAATCGTTGTGATGAACCCTTGAAAAACAATAGACAGGAGAAACGCGGCCACAATCAATCGTGACCAATGCAAATCCACCGTCCACTTGGTGAGGTACTGTAGCAGTCCCTCACGAATCAAAAGAACGCTCAGGGCAAAGCAACCCGAGCCCCAAATCAGCATGGGCATGGGAGTAAAAAGCCTAGCCGCTATCGACGAATAGAATGAATCGGTCGGTTTCCGGAGCGGTCCGAGACTTGCTAATCGATGCGAGACCGCGATCGCCGTCAATGTAGTGAATCCGGCGTAACACAAAACGAGGCATGCGATAAAACGATGGATCATCCATTCCTCAAGGCTACCGTTGCGCAGATAGTATTCAACCGGAAACGCGGCGATGCCCACTGTTGCAATGAAGCAGACTAAGAACATCATCCCAAGAAACCGATCTGGACGGACGCTGACCAAGCCACCCAAGATGGCGGACAAGAATCGAAAGCCATCGCGAAAGATGTTGAGTTTGCTCTCGCCGATGCGCGTTGCATACGGGATCGGGATTTCGACAATTCGCATGTGCGTCACAAGTGCCTTGGCACTCATTGCGGGAGTAAAGTGCAGTCCCGAAGGAAGCGGTTGCAATTGTTGCCAAGCGTCACGGGTCAGGACGCGCATGCCGCTGGCAGCATCGGTCACACTTCGGCCAGTCAAAAAACCAAGAAGTACCGCATAGAGCCAATTGCCCACTCGACGTATGCGAGGCATTTTGCTGTCAGCTCCCATTCTGGAACCCAGCACGACCTCGGCCCGATCGTCGAGGATTTGCATGCACATGTGTGCAAAGCAGGCGGGATCGCAGGTTCCATCGGCATCGAGAAAAGCCAATAGGTCACCGGTACCAGTGTCAAAGCCGTGCTGTATGGCTGCACCATAGCCGCGGTTGGTCGGAAACTCGACGACGGAAATGTTTGCAAAGGATCTTGCGATCTCAGCGGTCCGGTCGGTCGAGCCATCGCTGACTACAATCCACTCTATCCCCTTTAACCCGGCACTTTGGCAAATGGATTCCGTTACCGCCAGACAGCGGGTTAAAGTCGACGAAATTGCCTCCTCCTCATTGAGAGCCGGGATCACGACAGTTAAGGTGCTTTTCATCGACGAAATCATGGCAACAGTCTAACGAGTCGTGGCTGTTTTTGTGTAGGATACTGCAAAGGATTGCCTTTGCATTCTCTCATCGTTCTTTCCTATCGAATTGAACTTGCTCTCAACATGCAGGATTCGCACTTTCGCGTTTGGTACCTATTCTTAGCACAAGTCGTCGCGATTGCAGCGGTTTTGCATGGGTTTGGCAAGTTTGAACCAACCGACCAAATAGATACGGCGAGTTATCGGGATTATTCCATTGGAAGCGTCGAGGCATCGCTCAACGATAAGCGGACCTTTGTGTATCCCTTGGTGCTTCGAGGATTCGAATCCGCAGACGGTTCGGAAAGGTTGGTTCCATGGTTTCAGTATTTGTTAGCCGCACTGTCGGTTGGTGTTTTCCTGGCAGCACTTTTGAGATCTGGTTGGAACCCATGGATGGCGTTGGCAGGTGCATCCCCAATTTTAACCAGCCAAATCGTTGTGGAGTACACGGGCGTGTTGACTCCAGATCTTTTGGCTCAGTCTCTTGCGATCACCTCCGTCGCGTTTTGGTTACTTGTCGTGCATGTTGGCAACCAACGTTGGGCCCTTTTGGGACTGTCCATTTTTGTTTTTCTTACTTACCAAACTAAGCCATCCTATCTTGGGCTTTTGGCTTTCGTTCCGGTCGGTGGATGGATAGCGAGGTGGTGGTTGCACGCCCATCGCAACGATGCTTGGAGAATTGCATTTGGACTTGCGGTTGCTAGTGTCATGCCGTTTCTACTTTGGTGCTCGATGCGATGGTTCGTTGTTGGCCATTTCGGCTTGGTATCTTTTGGTGGCTACAACATCATCGGGATCGCGGGACAAGTTTTGGAACCGGATCGATCGAAAGAGCTAAGCGCAGAGGTTCAGCCTTTGGCGAACGAAATTGTCAAGCGACGTGAAGCGTTGAAAGGCTGGCAGAACAACTTGGACTATGACACGGTGGAGTCACAGTTTAATCCAATGGTTTGGACGATCGCGGTCCCAGCGGCATCCGATTTATGCGAGTCGGATTCACGTGAAATGAATCGCATAATGACGAGTCTATCCAAGCAGGTGTTGCTCGGAAACCCACAGTCCTATGCGGAGTGGCTGATAAAAGCGGCGAAACGATCTGTGCGCGTGATAGTTGAATTGACTTTGCGCAACCCGATATCCCTATTGTCGATCGCGATCGCAATCATTGCATTCGGCGCTGGATGGCAGTGCGACACTTCGGACTCGCGTCGAGGCGGGAATATGGAATTTGAAAGGGAGTTTCAGATGTTGACTTGGACAGCTATAGGATTTGCGGTTTGTAAGCTGGGTCTGGTTATTCTGGTCGAGCCGCCGATTGAACGATACTGTGCACCTGCATCGGTGTTCCTCCCCTCGCTCGTGGCAATGTTTGCATGCCGAATGGTGTTGCGGGCTCAGGGACGTAAGTCAACAACAAAAATCGAACCAAGTCATTCACCAAACTCCTAAAAGCGAGGCTAGACATTACAGCTTACCTAAACCGTTTGTTGTGCAAATTAGGTTTCTTGGGCACAGAGATCGATTGCTCCATGTAATCTTGCGTGGGCTTTATGGACGATACATCCGAAGCCTCCCTAGATAAGTCCGAGGCCCACCAGTGCTCTTTCTTTGGAAACGGAAGTCCAGAGAGCACTTCCCGTTAACCAGTGATCTATTCAAGGATGAGACGATCATGCTAATGCGACTACTATCGATCGCTTTTGCTTGCTTTTATTGTGCTTCTGCTCAAGCCCAACTCGCCTCAGATCGATTTTCGCCAATCAACTACTTTGGCCGATACCATGGTTTCGGCTATAGCGATGGCTATCACGCTTGCAAAGATGGCCGATGCACGACTGGTTCAGGCTTGACGGGATTGACAGGATGGACTGGCTGGACCGGAGTATCAACGTTTTACGGTGAACCGACTCCGCCGCCAAACAGTCGAGTCATCCCAGTGCGAGCGCCGGGTTTCTTGCCCCGATTTCCTCAGGAAGAGTATGTTGCCCCCGTTTTCAATGATGGACTGGATTATTCGTCTCAGTCGCTTCCGACTCCGTCACCGATGATGCAAATGCAACCGGTACCACAGGTCATGACCGCACCACCATCGCAAGGTCTGTACGAACCCTTACAGTCGCCTCCGTTGCAATCTTACCCGTCGCCGAGCGACCGAACGCTGGAGTTGCCCGCACCGTTACCAAAACCCGAAAGCGTCCTACCTGCGCCCCAAGTCCAATCAAAGCGAGTTCCACCAGGAACGCATTCGATAATACAACAATCTTCGTTTCGACGTCGATAGAATCGTTTTGAGTATGCCGGACGCGGCGTACACCGGTGGCACGACGTCAGTGTACGACCAATGGAATCCGCAAATAATCTGTGGCTTTCTATTTTCGAAGTTGCTCAAGAGCCTTGTCGAAAATATCTCCGTACACCAACTCGCCTCCCTGATGGCCAACCAAACCGACGAGCGCGGCGAGCACCATCGCCCCAACTCGCCATGTGTGGCTCAGCTTATTCGACTTGTTTCGGCGGGCTATGAGTCCGATTGCTACACACACTATGCCGAGTATTGCCGTTAGCGTTCCAAGCCAACGGTGAAAGAAAAGATTCGTTTCGTCATGTGTCGCATTAGTGGCTAACATCTTGTCCCATGCCGGGTAACCTTGTGTCTCTGCAAAAGACCAACCCATTATCGCAGTGACGACGCTGGATACGGCCGCAACGGCAACGCACTGAAACGCGGTCGTCTGGCATCGTGGGCCGAGAAAATAAGAGAGGAATGCACAAACTCCGCCGACGAGAAAGAGTGCAATCGGGAAGTGGACCATAGCGGGATGAAAATAGCCTAATGCTTTGAAGGCCTTGGTTGCAAGCGGCGCTGTCCCAACGGGCTTTTCCTCCTTTTGTTCTTTTGAGGTAAGTAGTACTCCCTCTGGCCAGTCCGCCCCCTCATCGATCCAAAGCTTGAATATTGCCAGTTGCGAGGGATTCAAAGGACCATCGGGTGGCATGACGAGACTCTCTTTGGACTCGAGTCTTGAGGGTTGTGTCAAATAGTCTGTCCACAGCGAACTGGAAGCGGAATTGCCGGGCTCTAAATAGCCAAGCAAAGTTTCCCGGTCTGCGATTACGAATCCATTCTTTGCTTTATCCCCTTCATGGCATGAAACGCACTGGTCCCGGAGTATCGGCGCGATGTCGCGTTCAAAATTGGTGATCTTGGCCGACTGACCGAAACCATCGTTGGCAAACATCAGGCATATGCAAAGCCAAAGCCAATTGTTGGCGAAAAGGGACGAGTATATAACCGCGCGAACACGGTAGGTCACATTTCTGCGATGCTTGAGCACAGATCTCATCGTTTCGATTTTGGGGGGATGTAGTCAACGCCGGCACGCGACTCGCGGGCTAAACGTAGATCGCTATTGGTTGTCGGTTTTTTGTTGTGCGAAGAGCCATTGGTAAAAGTCAGGATTTGAATAGGTTGCAGTCCAACTATCGTGTCCAACTCCGGGATACTCAGTGTATTTAATCGGTGATCCAACCGCTTTCAAAGCATCAACCATTTCACGCGACCGAATGACCTTGACGGATTTGTCTTCATCGCCATGAAAACACCAAATCGGCAGCCTACGAAACGTGCTAACCCGTTTGGGATCGCCGCCACCACAAATAGGAGCCGCAGCTGCAAAAAATCCTTCGTATCGTGTTATCGCATCCCATGTCCCATAACCACCCATCGATAGACCGGTGATGTAGATTCGGTTTTTGTCGATGCCCGCATTTTCCACCATATCATCCAACAGTTCTTTGGTAGTCTGAAGGCAGTCGCTGGCAGACGCCGGATGGTCGCTCGATTCCTTGGACCAGTCCACGTTGGACCACTTTTGTTCATTTGGACATTGAGGCACAACGACGTAGCAGGGGAAATCCTCGCGCCGCTTGCCATCCGCGAAGTCCTTGGCCCCGTGTTTCAGTGTGACCAAATTGTCGTCGCCCCGTTCCCCTGCACCATGTAGAAACAAAACCAGCGGGTATTTCTTTCCGGGTCTGTAATTCAGAGGCTTTAAAAGCCGATACTTTAGGGGAATCTTGTTGCTGCCGACGTATTCGCGAGGCTCGTAAAGGCTAGTGAGTTCTGCTTTTTCACTGGCCACTATTTCTTTTTTCGTGATTTCTTGAGACATACTCTGCGAGGACAGCAATGGGAGTAACACAACGAGGCCCGATAACGCCAAGGCTCGCTTTAGAATCGAAATACGTCGAACCATAAACAGATGGCCTCGGTTGGGAAGGGGTAGTGTGGCGGGATGGGAGCTTGCAATCCACCCATTGTAGCTGCAGACTCCAACTATGGCTATCGTTTGCTTGCTTTGCCACATGGCTTCTCGAACGACCAAGGGTACGGTACGCTGAACGACTCGACGCTCGTTTTCTGTTTCTCGACACGCTCTGAACTGGAGTAACCCGCAATGCCAACCATTCGACAACTGCCCATTGGCTTGGTGAACAAAATTGCTGCCGGCGAAGTGATCGAGCGGCCTGCGAGTGTCGTCAAAGAAATGCTTGAAAACAGCATCGACGCAGGAGCAACCCATGTCGAGCTTGTGGTCGAGGGAGGCGGGATCGAGTTGATTCGAATCAGCGACAATGGTTGTGGCATTCCCGCCGATCAATTGGAGCTAGCCGTCGCACCCCATGCAACCAGCAAGCTTCAGTCGAGCGACGATTTGTTCGATGTCAAGACACTTGGCTTTCGAGGTGAGGCGTTGGCATCGATCGCCGAAATAAGCCACCTCACCTTACGCAGTCGGACAGCCGACAGTGACAGCGGCTTTGAGTTGTGCGTCAAAGGTGGTGAGAAAGAGCCGATTCGGCCTTGCTCTGCCTCCAAGGGAACGACGATCGAAATTCGACATCTATTCTTTAACACACCCGTTCGTCGCAAGTTCATGAAGACGTCGCAGACCGAAATGGGCCATGTGACCGAAGCGTTCACCCGAATCGCGTTGGCTTATCCACAGGTTCACATGGTGCTTTCGAACAACGATCGAGTTCTGCATGACTTGCTGCCGACCGAGCGTTGGTCGGAACGCATCCGAGCTTTCTTTGGGGACGAGGTGGCTGACTCCTTGATCTCGATCGATCAACGCGATGAGCGAGTCGGTATCCATGGCTATGTCACTGATCCAAGCGTATCGCGCAGCAATAATCGCATGCAGTACTTGTTCTTGAACGGTAGATACATTCGCGACCGATCGCTGCAACACGCTTTGGGCGAAGCCTACCGTGGCTTGCTCATGGTAGGACGCATGCCGGTCTGTTTCCTTCACGTTCAAGTTGATCCCAAGACTGTCGATGTCAATGTTCATCCGACCAAGGTGGAAGTGCGATTTGAAGATAGCGGTGCCATCTACACGCGATTGCTGCACAGCTTGCGACACAAGTTTTTGAATAGCGATTTGGTCGCAAAAGTACGCACGCCCACCGCCGCTCCCAATAGCTTGAACGCACTAGCGGACGACACAATGCCCGTTACCACGGCGTATCATGTGTCGAACGATGGGAGCGATTCCAATCTTTTAAACTGGGCAAAATCGAATGCGGCGGTGTCGATTCCTGAGTTCAGGCCGTTCAGCGGTTTTGGCTCATCGGGCGTTGCTACCGCGAGTCGCCCTGTCATGAGAACCGACGACCCGTTTTACTCGCCCGATGCTTCGCATTTGGATTTGCCGGCGCTAGCGCCGCTTCAGCACAGCGGATACCCATCTTTGAACACAAAGGACAATGATGAAGTGCCTTGGTCGATGGGCCATCACGCCAGCGAATCTGCCTCGTCGACGGCCATGCATCGAGTGGATTCGGGGCAAGCTATCGACGGTTCGCACAAGCAACTTGGGTTTCAGATTCACAATCGTTACCTTGTTACCCAAGATGAAGCCGGAATGGTTCTCATCGACCAACACGCTTTGCATGAACGGATCTTGTACGAGCAGGTAAAGACAAAAGTCATGTCCAAGTCGCTTGAAAGTCAGCGATTGTTGGTGCCCGAGTCCGTGACGCTGTCGGCCAACGAAGCGGCCGCAGCCATTGAAAACCGAAATACGCTTGCGGAAATCGGCATTGAGGTGGAGCCATTCGGAGGCGATACGGTTTTGGTGACTTCGTATCCTGCAATGCTGGCCAGGATGCAACCAGCGGAGATGTTACGTCAGGTTCTTGAGCCGCTTATGGCCGGTGGCAAGAAACCGGACGCTCGCGATTTGCTAGATGAGCTCATGAACATGATCGCTTGTAAAGCAGCGGTAAAGGCAGGTGATCGACTAAGTCCAGACGAAATCACGGCGTTATTAGAGCAACGTCATTGCTATCAAGATACGCACCATTGTCCGCATGGTCGACCTACCGCTTTGTTCTTTTCGAGAGAGCAGCTAGATAAAATGTTCAAACGAACATAAAGTTGGAACTCTGCTACCCGCCACGGGTCCCTCTACCCTGTTTAAACAAAAAGGTGGCTACGCCGCGGCGGGTGTTTACTGGGCGACTTAACTAGCTCGCCATCGCCAAATCTTCGCGCCTCAGTTCCTCGATCAGTGGCCATAGCTGGTCGATTTCGTCGCTAAACAAGTTGCCTACGAGCACATCGGTAATGAGGTTCTTCTTGTCCGGGTACTTCCGAACCAACCGGCCGAAATTAAGTCCATCATAAAACGCGCAGACGAGATTTCGCATCCGATCCATCGCCTTAACATATTCGGGCTCCCAACTTCGCAATCGGCTTTCACTCGGATCATTTGCATCCAACGCATCAGCAATCGAATCCGAGGCCATGGAAGCTGAGGT
>JANMNR010000258.1:0-3393 GCA_031368325.1 Pirellula sp. | reverse complement strand
ACCTGGTGCTACATCAGCAGCGGCACTTGGTCGTTGATGGGAGTCGAGTTGTCGGCGCCGATTTTGACGGATGCGTGCAGGCAGCTGAACTTTACCAATGAGGGTGGCGCCAACGGTAGCGTTCGATTGCTTAAGAACATTGCGGGGCTTTGGCCGTTCCAGCAATGCCGTGCTTCGTGGCAACGCATGGGCACAAACTACGAATGGAGCAAATTGGCCGCAATGGCAGCGAGAGCCAAGCCATTGCAGTGTCTCGTCGATCTTGAACATCCGAGATTTGTCGCCCCCACCAACATGGTTGAGACGATCTTGGACTTCTTAAAACATACCCATCAGGCTCCTCCGGTGGACGATGGAGCACTTGCGCGGGCGACTCTTGAGAGCTTGGCAATTCGTTATAGAGTTTGTTTGGGTTGGCTTGAGCAGTTGCTGGGGTATCGTTTGGAAACCATCCACATTGTTGGCGGTGGAGTCCAAAACGCATTGCTCTGCCAGATGACAGCGGACGCATGCCAACGCACGGTGGTTGCTGGTCCCGTCGAGGCCACCGCGCTCGGAAACATCATCTCTCAGATGGTCTCGCTGGGTAGATTTGCGTCGATTGCGGAGGGACGTCGTTGGATGCGATCGATGAGCGATATCGTCCAGTATGAGCCGAATCCTGCTGGTGACTGGGATAAGGCTGCCGAACGTCTGCTTGGGTACAGCGCAATGGCGCAAAGTTGGTGAAAGGATTTATGTAACGGACGATGTCTCTGCCAATTGTCATCCTGCCAACCGAAGAAAAGTGGGACTGCCACCAATGTGGTATCTGTTGTCGTGGCAGTTTGGTTCCACTCAATGACGCGGACGTGGCGAGATTGGATAACCAAAATTGGAGCGAGCATCCAGACTATCGCGACACTCCTGTCATGGTCCGATATCGTTCGACAAAGAAAAGATACCGACTCGCACAACGAAGCGATGGGAGTTGCGTATTCCTAAGTGAAAAAGGGCTTTGCAGAATCCATTCGGAATTAGGCTACGAGGCCAAGCCGACGATCTGCCGAGTCTTTCCATTGCAGCTAGTCCCACGCGATGGCAACGCAGCACTCACGATTCGGCGCGCTTGTCCATCCTCGGCTGCCGACAAAGGCTCACCTCTAAAGCAGCACCTGCCGTTCATGCAGCAATTTGTCCGCGAGGGCCGACTAACAACCGACCGGATCGCTCCGCCCGACTTGAAACAGCGCGAGCGACGAGATTGGAAAGTCGTCGCACTCGCCCTTGAATCAGCTTCCCAGTTGCTGCTCGACGAACGCTACCCTCCAGTAAGGCGTTTGGTGCATACTCTCCAATTTGCGAATCTCTTGGACAAGGCCAAAACCAAGCCCATGGATGATAAGAAGTTGTCTGAGTTGATTGAGACACTGAGCCAGATTGTTCCGGAGGAGTCAAAGCCTTTTTTTAACGACCGCAAGCCGCCTAGCGCTTACGCACAAATGCTGTTTCGATCCATGGGAGTTGAGTTTTCAAGGCTTCACCCAATGTTTCGTCCTCGGCCAAGTTGGGCACATCGCATGGAGTTGGCTCGCACCCTGATCCGCTTGGTTCGAGGTCGCGGTGCTTTACCGAACCTTGCACCCGCTTTCCCCCGGGCAGAGTTTAGTGATCTTGAAAGTCCGTTGGGTGCGTTAGGTCTCTCGATTGACTTCCCGCTGGCGAGGCACATCGAGGCGTCATCCGCCTCGTACATTTATGCCTTAGCAGACCGACGCGGGTGGTCGGTTGTCGATAGTATCCGAGGGCTGGCTGCAACGTTTCCGTTGGGCCTATGGATGTTGAGATGGGCTTCGCACGGTAGAAAGCCGACAGCGGAGGATATGATTCAGATTGTCGTGGCCCTTGACCGCGGTCAAGGGTACGCGCCCCTCACGGGGCAACTCCAGCGAGGCCGTTTAAAGATGCTTTCGGGCAACAGCGAACTTGAACGACTAATTGTTTGGTACGCTCGTTAGTGTATGAAGAATGAAGCCGCGGACATGTGACGAACTGATGAATCGCATACCACAACATGATACCATCGACGCCAAATCAACGAATCCGACCTTCTGACGGAGCAATCAGACTATAGTGCGAAGAAACCAACCACACTTTACCCTTCTGACCAGCATTGTTTTATCGCTTTGGCTAAGTCTGCTCGCCCCGATTATGTTGGCAGAAGACTCCGTCTGTCATTGGGCAGGCGGACCTATCGTGATCGATGGCAAGGATAACGACTCCGCATGGATGCATGCGACCGTCATTGATCAGTTTCGCATTCCTGCAGTTGCGACATCAACGCCTCGCACTGCTTCTCGAGCACGATTGCTTTGGGATCGGCAATATCTCTATTTTTTTGCCGAGTTAGAGGATCACGACCTGTTCGCCGATGTCACCGAACATGACGGCAAAACTTGGAGCAATGATGTCTTCGAAATTTTCCTAAAGCCTAGCGTGAACGCTACGGGGTACTACGAATTTCAAATCAATGCTGCCGGCACCGAAATGGACATGTTTCTGCCCGCCCCAAAGAGTGGTGGATTCGATGCGTACAAGTCCAGCAACAACTTCCGCTGGAAGACCCAAGTTCATCGCAATGGAACGCTCAACCAACGCGACGATCGAGATCAGTCTTGGACCGTCGAGGGTCGGATACCCTGGCTCGATCTGATGCCAACGGGCGGTCGACCTGATATAGACGAAATCTGGCAATTCGCCCTTTGATCGCTGGTAATTGGAAGATGAATGGCCTGCGTTCATCCGCTGTTGAGCTAAAAGCCATGATTGATGGCACTTCCGCTGATGTAGATATTTTGGTCTGTCCACCTGTTACGCTGCTGATGGGCTTTGCAAAGGTTGCGGAGGGATCGGCGGTTAAGGTGGGCGCTCAAGACTGCCATGAAAGAGTCTCTGGTGCGCATACAGGTGATATTTCTGCTGAAATGATTGCAGATGCAGGCGGCACAGCTGTGATTGTTGGACATTCAGAGCGTCGCGCCAACCATGGCGAAAGCGATGGTGTCGTTCGCGCTAAGGCTGCTGCAGCGATACGTGCAGGGTTAACAGCGATTGTGTGAGTGGGTGAGACAGAAGCCCAACGCGACGCAGGCATGACGATTGATGTTGTCTCAAGGCAGCTTGGGGGCTCTATTCCAGATGCATCACCTGCGGGCCAACTTGTAATCGCTTACGAGCCCGTTTGGGCTATTGGAACCGGCCGTACGCCAACACTTGCTGAAGTTTCAGACGTGCATGCAGCTATTCGGAACGCTTTGATTGCGCGTTTTTCAGGTGCAGGCGAAACCGTCCGCATTATCTACGGCGGTTCAGTCAAGTCGTCCAACGCTGCTGAACTGATGGCTTTACCCAACG
>JANMNR010000600.1:0-5796 GCA_031368325.1 Pirellula sp. | reverse complement strand
AGTCGACGAATAAAAGACCAACAAAAAACAGATCCAAGAAGGCATCGACGGACGTTGATCTCCTATCATATCAATGTTGCAATCTGCTTTCTGAAAAAGAAGGACGCTGAATCCGCATGCGAAGAATTCGTTCTCGCATTCGAGTTGGCAAAGGAGCCACCAAGCGTATTGCGTCACAAGGGAAACCAATTAGCGGAACTTACGCGGGAGGTTCAGGCCTTAAAGTTCCACCAGCCCTGAGGAACAAGCTCGTTGCAGCACTTGCAAAAGCAGCGGCGCAGCCCTCGAAAGCAGAACTACAAACGGGATGGTTTTATAGCCTGGATTTGGAGCCAGCAGAAAACTTGGGAGCGGAACTATCTCTAATAGGAAGTGAGCCTCCAGGCAAGGCGGTCACGCACCCGGACTACAAGCCGCAAGTGCTCACTGCCGCCGCTCCAAATGCAGAGGGTGGTTGGACTCTAATGCCTGTCACCAATTGCGTGATGGGCGACGGGAAAAGCGATCTGGCTCTTTTGAGAGTCGACAAGTTACCGCTCAAGCCTGTCACGTTCCATGAATCAAACGACAAAGTCAGCAGCGATGTGAGCATCCTTGGATTCGAACGGGGGGCAGACATATTAAAAGCTGGAATGTAGAGTGAGAACGGATCGATCAAACCGTCCGAAGAGCAATCGCTTGTTTTTCAAACGACAGCGACTGTTGATGCCGGAAATCGAGGAGGTGCCTGTATTGATTCAAGTTGGCGGGTTGTGGGTATCAATTGGCAGCGATCCTCCGAAATGGGATCACGCGGCGAATGTTATTCTCTGAGCGGAATTCGCGATTGGATGCACTCAAACGCTCCCACGATTAGTTTGAATACAACTTCAGCAGAAAGCCCAAAGGAACAACGTGAGTACCTTCGAAAGTCCGTAGCTCCCATTTTGGCCTGGCATAAAAACCAAAACTCACCAAACATGGATTTTGGCGTGCTGAGAGACGAATGGTGTATTGCCTGCCGAGGCAAATCAATAGTCCCATGTCGAACTTGTAGCGGTGTTCGGGCGATCCAACCCGGCACAACGAAGGTTCAGGCGGCATTCAATCCAATCAACGGCACAGCCAATTACCTTGATGTGCCAACAAAAAAACGTGCGACACTTGCGATGGCAGGGGTAAGGTAAGACGTACCTTTTGCGAAAAAGGTAAGTTGCCAGGGGGGACGGGAGCAGCGAAAAAGTAATTTCCTCGTTGAAGGTGCAGTGACATTATCACTTCCGAACAAGCGTTGTTTTTTCAGAATTGATGCTACGCAGCGGCGAAGTATTAGAGGAGCGAGATGCTCGCGGATTTTTCACCTTGTCATGATCCATGCGGGGCATGGAAATCGCTTTAAACTTCAAGATTAAAAGTCGTCATGGAACAACAGTCAAGCTAATAATTTAACGAGAAACGTAGGCCAATGAGAAGTAGTACTTTTTATCACTTGTCCGAGTCTAGCGTCGGAATGGCTATCGTTCACTCGACGGATAAACGAGTGGATTCGAAAAAGTACTTTTCTCCAAGGATACCAAGAAGCCGTGCTGGAGAACCAAGCGACATGCGAATTTGTGTTGCGCCTACTGTGCACCAATGTCTGGGTGCCATTCCAATTAGATTCGATTTTGATGGGGCATTATCAATCTACAAACTTCAATGTTTAGGTGCAGTTCCAGTCGGGACAGAAGTAGTTGAGGACGCGTCGTACAGCGCAGAATGCTGGATTACTGACGAAATCATAACCGCAAACGGCGGAGAAATACCTCTTTCCCTAGTTGGAGTTATTTCCGAGCCCAGTGTAATGCAGCTTCGGCTATACGATTGGGTCAGCGGAAAACAAATACTCGTGAGTGACGATCAATTTGAAGCATGGGAAATCGCAGCGGCACCCCCTGTTCCGCACTGGAAAATACGTATCCATCCATTATCGAGTTCGGCGAAAGAAGAGCCGCTTCAATTTCCGAAGCGGGAGTGGTAGCCGTGTCGATATTTTCGCTTGCAATTCCGACGCATCATGCTGTGGCCGAGTAAACACCGACGCCGCGGCAGGCCAAACCAGAGACATCTGAGCGATCGAGTCAAGAGTTGTAATTGATTTTGTTTTTCTTTTTTAACGCTTTGTCAACTTGAGTACCGACATATTTTCCGCGACCAATTCTAGTTTGATGTGGACTGAGCCAATGGGAACAACGGCCGATTGTCGCAAAGACTGATTGCGTGGTCATGGCTGTCTGGCAGAGAAATTGGGCGTCAGCGATGATTTGGCCAACTGCTGCTGACCAAAGTGCGCTATCGTCGTCATTATCGAGCGCAACAAGCAGTCGCGGCATGAATTGCCTGGAGATGGAAGCGATCAGCGATTCATCATGTGTGAGCATATTGAGATACCGACCAAAACGAATTGCAATCCATCCCAACGGCATCAAAACGAATTGCAGTACGACCTTACTCCAAGCCAACACGCTTCCCCGCCACTACCCGCTACAGTCTATCCGATGTAGCCAACCAGCATCAATCAGTCAAAACATAAACTGCTACGGCGTCGGAATGTCGCCTGGCTCTGAGCTCAAGCTGGGCGCTACGATTGCTTTGTGGCTGCGTAGCATTGTGTACAACTCACTTACAGACAGCGCAGATTCCTTTGCTCTCTCGTTAAGTTCCCTACGCTCCTGCTCTGTGCAACGTGCATCGAGGGTGCGCAGCAGACTAGATTGGGCCACCAGCATCACGAATTGCATATGTTCGACAATTTGCTTCTCGAGTGGGCCGTGGTAGCATGCTTCCAAGTTCTATAGTACTTGGTTCATTTTGGAAGTTAGGGTGATTTCGTTTACCGGGTCAAAACCGCTCGCCAGGCGCTAGCAGGAAAGGCAAGGTTCATTCAGATAGCGGGGTTTTTCGTAAACCCTCTACTGGAGTTGGACCGTGGTACGTCGTCTGGACATGGACAAAACGCAGGGAATTGAGCAGTTATTCGATTCAGGGATGAGCAGGCGGCAGATCGCCAGGACCCTTGATATGAATCGAAAGTCGGTTGATCGTCATATGGCAACTTTGGAGTCAAAAGGGGCCAGCGGTCCGGAAGCGCCCATCGGCCAAGCGCCCACCGGGTCCGAAGTTTCAAAAGGGGCCAAAGCGCTCACCGGGTCTGGCGACTCAATTTCAGAGCCGCAGGCACCTAAAGAACAAAGCTCTACAACCCATTCTCGCAGCGAGTGCGCTCGATATCGCGAACAAATCATTGCTAAGATCGAGCAAGGGCTCACGGCCCCAAGGATCTATCAGGACCTTGTTTCCGACTATGGTTTCACCGCCAAATACCACTCGGTGCGTCGCTTCGTTGGAACGCTTGTCAGTTGTAAAGAGCTTCCAGTTCGGCGCATCGAAGTCGAAGCCGGGCAAGAGATGCAGATCGACTACGGCCAGGGGGCTCGCTGCATGGACCACACCGGTAAACTTCGAAAGACCTACATCTACTACCGATCGATCTTCGACACAGTGCGAGACTTCTTGCATGACGAAGCGATGAAAGGACACGACCGTATCCTACAACGCTACTTGAAGCCTGATTTACTCATCATTGATGATATGGGGATGGCGTGCCGACCTGATCCGCTGATAACAGCCGCCTTGAGATTGTCAAAGATGACTTTCTTGGGACTGCCACCGTAAAACTTCAATGCATTGGACAAGCATCGATAGAACTCGCACTTTCGTTGCGAGAGAGTGAACTCGATGTAGCACATCCTCGAATAGCACAAGACTGCCACGAAGACCGAGACTTTGCGAATTGTGTTGTTGATTTTCACCGAACCGACATCGCCCCAGTCAACTTGGATGGCTTCGCCTGGACTGTAGATAATGTCTTGATAGACCCGTCCTTTGATTGGCCGAATCGTTCGAAGGTAGAAAAGTACGACTTGAAACCGGAGGTCATGGATGCCGTCGTTTGTAAGGCTGGGATGGCATGGATGCCAGTCTGGTCGTCATCGGCACGAGAGCGGACGCAACAAACGTTTTCTCCATCTCAAGTAACCATCGAGCTTCTATCTTGTTGTCAATTCATCGCTATAGCGCAGCCGATGGCGATAAGACCGAGCGATTAGCGAGTCCCAGCCCGCGAAGGCGAAGCACGAGCGGCGGGGATGAGGCAGCCGCGATAGAACCAGGTACCAGGTTTCAGGTGTCAGACTTCAATGAGCAGCCCGGTACAGACAAGTCAGAGACGCGTCGCGGCAACGATTCCTCGCCCGCGTGTCTGTAGGCATGGATGCCGGAAGACCGTGCGCAGCCGAAGCCAGGACAGGACGTCCGCGTGAGTTCCGATGAGACAGGAAGTCGAATTCCGCTTAAAGAGTGTAGTAGCTCGGGCCCCTCAAGGCACGAGCGGGACAGGCCAGATCTGTTGCAAGGCGGCGGCGTTGCGTGATGTTCGGCGGGTCCGCGGTCAGCGAATCCCATCGCCGTACATCTAAGCGAAGTTCCGCCCGCAGATCACGGTTCAGAAGTGGCGATAGCGGCCCCGTACCGAAGCACATGCCCCAATCGAACTTGTCACTAGATGCTCGAAGTCGCGGCAGCTCTAGGGTTCGTCGAATGCAATGATATGTACCTTGGCCAGTGTAGTCGCGAGCCAGCGCCAGCCGATTGTGACTTGCTAATGGTGCCACTCAATGCCCGCTGGTCGATTCATGAAAACCACATGCGTCGCTTCTGATAGACGAGTCGTGTCCCCTTCCCTGTCACCACATCGGCCTCGCTGCTCAGCGATTACTGGCCGACCTGCTACCGACACGGCAGAGGGTAATTGCCCGCGACGATCGTCTTTCGGTTTACGTTTGCCTCGACGGCGCAGATAGCTTTCCCAGTGTTTTCGTTCTCTATCTTGCTTTATCCAACGTTCAATCGTGCTACGAGAAACACGATTCCGTTTATTCAACTTATCGCAAACCATGCGGACAGCGATTTGTTCAGGCGACTAATACGAGATGATGACATCGCGAACCTTCCCCTTGATTTCAACACATGACATTTTCGTTGGAAACGGCCGAGTTGCCTTTCGTATCCGCGTCTTGTCCAGTGCTTGAACTGCTGAGTATTCGCATCCCGATGAGTTGCGTCGTAACTCTCGAGAAATGGTGCTTGGGCTTCGGCCAATAGCAGCTGCGATCTCAATGCCTGAGGCATTGGAAAATCGCATCTGAGATATCTTTTCACGTTCCATAAGGCTAAGCTGAGTAGGCATCGTTGAGACTCCGTTCGAATGACCTTTTCGCAAAGCCAGTCGAACTCCTCAACGATGTTTTTACCTATACCACTTTCTCCATTTCGCACCCCTTGAATGGGGTTTTATTGCGTTTCACTTGCGCATCCGCCAATGGAAGACTTGGAATAAGTAGCTGTTCCGCTGGACGACACATGTAGTTTGCTGGCGGCTATTAACTGACCAACAGTTCGTCGGACCTGTTGGTCATTGGCCAGCGTCAGGGCATTCGTCTCTTGAATCTTAAACCATTTTTCCAGCATTGCTCTCTCGACAGAGAGCAGCGTTGTGAGTTCCGTTTTGAGGCTGTTCCTCATCGTTCGATTGATGGAACTGCTGACGACGTATCCAGCGATGGATAGCACAATCACGACAATGATCGGCCACGCCTAATATTGTTTCGAGAGAAACAGCCGCGTACGTCGAACAGTATTCCCTAGCGACGATTGACCAAAGGTCATGTGGGCTTGAGCCTGATCCAAGACCGATCGACTAGGTCGAAACCATTGTGA
>JANMNR010000553.1:0-5034 GCA_031368325.1 Pirellula sp. | reverse complement strand
AGTGCCAATACCTGCATCGTTTGAAGCTGTTTTCATGGACGTCGGCTACGGCGGAGATTCTTTCTTGCTGCTGCAGTATTCAAAAGAATCAGCCAAAGTGAGTATCGCTAAATCTGAAAAGTATCTTGAACCCGTCACCTTCTTCACAGCAAAGACGACCACCGCCGAACTTCTCAAACTGTGGCGGACTATCGGCTACTTAAAGAAATTAGAAGTCAAGGAGGCGATCCAACATACTGGTGATAGCCAGAGCAGTTTTAAAATATGGACGCATGGTTCCGATCATCTGGTGATGTGGCGCGAGGATGCAGAGGCCGGATGGAAATCACGACCGATTCTAAGCAGTGAATCAACAGACAATGGGATTCGTGACCTCGATGAGCTTAAGACCTCCGCCATCGCGAGTCTGATATGGGGACGGTTCGCCCCTGAACTTTGGCTCCCGGATAGCGATCTTACGGCCCAAAACAACTGGCGATCCTACTGGCGAGACATGCTCCCCGTAATTCGCAATCCATCCGAATTGGATCGCGAGTCCGAAATTCTTATCCGAAGCGCTTGTGACATGCTCAGTCAGATTGGGGAGCCAAACGATGCCGAGTTGCTTCTCGCGCTGGCACGTCGAATACAAGGCAAAAAGATATCTTCTGATCTCTTCTCGGACGCTACTCCCGCTTGGCATATTGAGTTCCTGAAGAAGGCAATCGCACTCTCAACAAGCAGAATCTCGCTTCGTCGGAATTGGGATAGTCAAGTTGCTCTGGTCGCGATTCGCAACATCGGGCAAAGCCTCAACATGGAACGCAATCAAGATAAATGGCTCCGAGAACGGTACTACGAAAAAGATTCGCAAGGCTATAACTTGTCGTTGCTCGAGGACTTGAAAAATCCGCGAGCCAGTTTGGTGGAAAGGAGTGTTGAGGAACTTGCTACTCGCTTTCCCGGCGAGCATCGAGAAGAATTTCACCGTCTACTTGAGCACGCCGATCCTGCCGTTGTTTTTACGAGCGCATTGGCACTTGCTGGGAATTTTGATAGGGAACGAAGTAAGGACGTTAATAATTCTTTCTATGACCGGGCCAATCGCGATCCCTTGATTCGAGATGCACTACGATCGTTGGAGCGTCTAGCGAGCGATTCTTCAATTCTTATTCGCCCCGAAGTTGAATGGCTTGGCGATTACGCCCGGAATCTCGCAATCAACTTCCTGAGAAATCGCCCTGCACCTAGGGGCTGGGATGCAGAACGCTGCCGGCGTCAATTGGATAATCCAAAGGAGGTCGATGGTCGCGTCATTATGAACTTACTCATCGAACTGCGTCTACCAAGACTGACGCGACACTTAGAAACTCCCGTTGTGCTTTCGAAAGCAGATCGAGATCTGTTGATCTCGACATGGCGTCGATGTCTAATCGCTCCGTATAATACTGGTACGGTGTTGGCGATGGACGAGTTGATTGCACTTCGTGATTTGGAATCGCTTCCGCAACTGCTGAAAGTTGCGTCTGAGTTTCGATCGGGATGCGTTGCGGATGAAAGGGAAGCATCAAATCCCGACCCCGCGTTCCCTTGGTTGACACAATCCGAAGCCGATTTCTTGGAATCCAAAATATTGGAGTTAGCCGCACCTCCGGAAAAGCCCTAAGCCACTTTCCTTTCTCGTTACATGTAGTTTTCAGAAATCGGAGCGATTCTGCAATCATCCTGAACCTACCGCAATGGGTTCGACTATAATCCGACTCCCTTTCATCCTCCCGAACTCCCCCACTTCCCGGAAAGCGGCAATTCATGCAGGACAACACATCAAAATCCAAATGGTGGCAAGGCCTTACCAGCTATCACTGGTTTGTGTTCGCCATGGCTTCGTTGGCATGGTTGTTTGACTGTTTGGACCAACAAATCTTCATTCTGGTGAGAAAAGATGCATTGAAGTTTTTGTTGCCACCGACCATGGATTCGAATCAGATCGGCGCATACTCGGGTTATGCGACGAGTATTTTCATGATTGGTTGGGCGACCGGAGGCCTCATCTTTGGTTCTGTGGGGGACCGGTTTGGACGGGCAAAGACACTGACCCTAACCGTACTACTCTACTCGGTCTGCACGGGTTTGTCGGCGTTTTCTGTGGGTTGGATCGATTTTGCCATTTACCGATTTATTACCGGATTGGGAGTCGGCGGTGTGTTCGGTCTCGCGGTCGCATTAGTCGCAGACACGCTTCCAGGCGTTTCGCGTACTGGGGCGTTGGGAACGTTGCAAGCACTATCAGCGGTCGGAAACATCTCGTCAGGCCTCATTTACCTCTTGGTTACGGACTACGTCAAACTGGATCCGGGCATGGGGTGGAAAGTGATGTTCCTAGTGGGAGCATTGCCGGCCTTTCTTTGCGTATTCCTTCAGCTCAAAATGAAGGAGCCAGAAGCTTGGGTCAACGCCAGGCGTGAGGGAAAGATAACTGGCGTGAAGTTTGGTTCGTATGCCGAGTTGTTTGGGAAACCTGAGTTGCGACACAACGCCATTTTTGGAATGCTGCTTTGCGTTGCCGGCATTATCGGCGTATGGGGAATCGGTTTCTTTGCCCCTGACTTGGTGCGCGACGTCATCACCAATAACTTAACAAAAGATGGTGTGCCCAAAGAGGAGATCGCAAAGCAAGCCTCACGCTTAGTCGCTTACAACGGCATTCTACAAAACATCGGTGCATTTGCTGGCATGATCACGTTTACGTATGTGACGCAATGGATTGGGCGAAAGAAAGCGTTCTGGCTCGCGTTCGCTGCCGCTCTGATTGCGACCAACGCGTATTTCCAAATGTTCAATAGCGCCAGCCACATTTGGATGAGCAGCATTATGGGCTTCTTCCAAATGGCGTTGTTCGCTGGTTTTGCGATTTATCTGCCCGAGTTGTTTCCGCTGAGACTCCGCAGTACCGGAGTAAGCTTTTGCTACAATGTCGGTCGCTACGTTGCATCCACCGGGCCTTTGACTCTCGGAGTTTTGCAATTGCAATTGGCCTCCAAGTTCAAAGACATGCCCGACAAGAAAATCGACGCGTTTCGGGATGCATGCAGTTACATGAGCATCATTTTCGTTCTGGGCTTCATTGTTGTGTTCTTCCTGCCGGAGACCAAGGATCGGGCTTTACCAGAGTGACAAACACAAATTTCCAACCCGACCTCATCGCCGAGGATTGCTTCATTGCAAAAAACGCAACTTTGCGAGGCAGCATCACGATTGGCTCGCAGTCCTGCGTGCTGTTCGGTGCCGTCATACGCGGTGATTGCGTTGGGGTCCGAATCGGTTCCCAAACCAATATCCAGGATCTCTGTTGCTTACACGGGGATCCTGGTTTTCCGTGCACCATTGGCGATCGCGTCACGGTTGGGCATGGAGCGATCATCCATGGCGCCACAGTCGAAAACGATTGCTTAATCGGCATCCGCGCTGTCGTGCTCAACGGTGCCGTCATCGGTACCGGATCCATTATCGCCGCCGGGGCTCTCGTTCCCGAGGGCAAAGTTATCCCACCCAACTCGTTGGTTATGGGCGTTCCAGGAAAAGTGGTTCGTGAAACCAACGCTGTCGATGCAGAAATGATTCAGCATGGATGGAAACACTATGTCGAAACCAGCCAACACTACAAAGCAACTGATTCATGAGCAAGCGACACGAAAACAACTCCGCACCGACCGAACTGATCGCCGGTGATATCGAGTATGAAATGGGAATCCCCATCCCAGGCGTCATCCTGGAAAAAGAGCGTTGGGTTCAAACGGCCATCAAAAAACTGCCTGAAAACGCTCCCCTCGATTTCAATGCCATTTTCAATCGCTCCGCCCCCGTTGCGATCGACATCGGTTGTGGAAACGGTCGGTTTGCGATTTCCTCTGCGGTCCGGCGACCAGATTGGGACCATGTGGCTTTCGATATCTTGCCGGCCGTCATTCGTTACGGTACTCGCCGAGGCAACCAACGCGGCCTCTCCAATTTGCGATTTGCCGTTTGCGATGGCTGGCGATTTCTCGAATCCTACTTGACGCCAGAATCTGTCCAGGAAATCCACATCTACCATCCGCAGCCCTTTGCCGATCGCATGCAATCGAGCCGACGCATGCTAACGCCAGACTTCTTGGGCCTGATGCACAGATGCTTGAAAGCAGACGGACAAGTGTTTTTGCAATCGGATCAACGCGACTACTGGGACTATATCTGCGGCATCATGGGCCGAGTCTTTGAATGGGAAGAGGTCAAAGGACGTTGGCCCGAAGACGAACATGGTCGTTCCCGTCGTGAGGTTTTGTCTATCGAACAGGGGCTGCCAATTTTCCGAGGCACTGGCAAGAAACGAGCGGACATGTCGGACGAAGAACTACAGACTCTGTTGGCCGATCTTCCACAACCCAAGTTTCGAGTGGAAGGGGCTGGCGACGCCGGCGGCCACAAACGTTCTCAATGGAAACCCATGCGCCGCGATCGCAATCGACGCTAACTTGTCCACTTTTGTATGCTGACGCCACTACCTTACCATCTAGCGATACGCGATTTGCTGCGTGAGATGGATCAAAACGTTTGGAGTTGGTTCGGCAAACAACGCTTGGACCCAGCCGGATTGGAATCGCTCAAGTTCGATCTCCTTAAGTCAACGTACCGGCTTTCCCGCGAATCCCATCCAGCGATCTACCAAGCTGCCGATACTGTTGCGGCCACGTTGCAAGTGATGAAACCCATCACTCTCTACCAGTCGCAAACGGACTCTGTTCCAAACGCCTTCATCGCATTTGCCACCGATGAAATCCACATCGTGCTTCACGGCAAGATTGAGTCGATCTTAGACGAAGTTGAGCTGCGAGCATTGCTCGGCCATGAGTTCGGACATCATGTACTCCATCAGCTCGAGGCCGGCCAACACCTCCAAGCTTGGGACGCTCTCCGAGCAAACTGCCTGGATGCCAACGTGCACGGAGCGTTTCTTCATTCCTTTCGAAAGCTGCACCTCTACACGGAGATATTCTGTGATCGGGCCGCTCTCGAGGT
>JANMNR010000517.1:0-6063 GCA_031368325.1 Pirellula sp. | reverse complement strand
CCAGCGTGTAAGTAAACGTATTGCCCACGTCCGGATCGACTGTCGAAAGCGTTCCGACGGTCGCATTGGCAACAGCATTCTCAGCCACACTAGACGGCGACAAACCAATGTCGGTTGGAGCCTCATTAACGTTGGTCACCGAGATCACGAGCGCCTTCTCAGTTGCCAATCCACCTTGATCCGTCGATCGGACTCGAACCGTGTAACTGCTTTTCGCTTCGAAATCGAGGTTGGCAGTCGCACGTAATGTGGCACCGCTGATGTTAAACGACGCGTTGTCCGTGCTGCCAGTACCTGCCACCAACGTATAAGTAAACGTATTGCCCACGTCCGGATCGACTGTCGAAAGCGTTCCGACGGTCGCATTGGCGCCAGCATTCTCGGCCACACTAGACGCCGACAATCCAATATCGGTTGGAACCTCATTGACGTTGGTCACCGAGATGGTAGACGTGTTCTCGAAGAACAAGCCACCTTGATCCGTCGTTCGAACACGAACTGCGTAACTGCTCTTCGTTTCGAAATCGAGACTTGCCGTAGCACGCAGTGCCGATCCGCTTACGTTGAACGAAGCGTTGTCGGTACTCCCCGTGCCTGATACCAAAGTATACGTAAACGTATTGCCCGCGTCCGGATCGGTGGTCGTAAAAGTGCCTACTGTCGCGTTCGCACCAGCGTTCTCTGCGATCGACATTGGAGACAATGCCAAACCTGTCGGTGCAGAATTGCTAACCACACCGGATACGGTCACCGCGCCATCGTTTGAATCGGCGCCTGGAAGTGCTGGTGGTGCGATAACGAGGTCATTGGTGTCGTTATCCGAAGCTGCCGACGCGGTGATATTCAGGGCCGAAACGCCTGGGGCGGCACCCGCGATCGCATTTAGTGTCACATTTGCAAGAATCCCCGTGAAGCCGTTCGCAAACACTGGACCGACGTCCGTTGCGTACACCAATCGAACAACTCCAGGTGTTGCAGTGTTGTTGCTACTGGAGAATGTAAAGCCATTTAGCGCTGACCCAATTGCAGTGCTTCCAAACGTGAAGCGGGTTGAGTCGTAAGTAAACCGTACGTCAAAGCCAGCTAAGGATACACCGCTCGGTTCTGTAACCAGGATATTAACAGGGACAACAACCGAACTTCCAGGATCTACCGTCAAGTTCGTAGGTATGAAAATTACGGGATCGGCACCTGCTGGAGGCGCTTCCAATCCAGACGGAATTGGCGGAATGGCGGGAAAACCACCGGACGATCCAGAAATGAATCGCAACAACCCGGTCACATCGCCTGTCGTGATCGTGCCAGAGTCGTTCATGTCCCCAATAAAAGCTGGATCGGCAAGCTTAAAGTTCGGGAATCCATTCGTGTTAAGAGTGCCGGAAATAGCTCGCAAAACTCCAGTCACATCACCCGTTGTAATGCTTCGACTGTTGTTGACGTCTCCCTTGTAAGCCGAAATCTGAATTCCGTCGCTTGCTTCGCTAGGAAGATCATTGGTGTCTGCAGCGGAGACATTCACTTCTATCAGATTCAATATCGACTTGGAGCTATTTGGTGCGTTTGTAGGAACCGTTGCAATCAAATTGACCAGCGTGATCAGTCCTACAACACTGCTAAACTCGGTATCCTTAGCGATGGCAACCCTCACGGTACCTGGAATGTCCGTATTGACCGATATCGATGCTCCAGCAATCGGTGTAGTGCCACCGGTTATTGACAACAATGCAGGATTGTACTTCAACGTAAAGCTAACGCCTGCAACGTTGACGCCGGTACTCAATGTTATCGGAATACCTGCTGTCGATGAAGCCGGAAGGTTGACAGCTTGTCCGTATCCACGAACGAAATCCCCAACACTTACGATGATGGTATCGTTGGCTATGGCTCCGACAGTAAACTGACGAACATAATTGTCACCAGTCGTTCCATTGCTATCGCCGTCCAAGTCAACAAAACCGTTGGCTGCACTTCGAAGCGTTACGGTATAGGTATCCGCAGCAAACATCCCACCTGTCTTAACAAAGGTGAAACCACGATTGTCAGCATCCACTACTATCGATCCAGCGACCGATCCGCTCGCGACTCCAACCACAGCGAAATCGCTTGCCCCGTAGAGTCCATTGGAATCCACTAGATTGAGAAGTGCAGGGTCAAATGCCTTGCCGAAGCGAACCGAGAATCCAGAATTCGATTGCGCAAAACTGGTCACGCTCAATACGCTCGGTGTAATCGAAATGTCAAAAGGCGTGCTGGAAATCGTCCCACCGACTCCATCCGAAACGGTAAATCTAAAGAGGTCGCTCGTTGCACCCCCAGCGTTATTCGAGTATGAGATTAAATTGCTATTGATATCGGCTTGAGTGAATGTTGAATTCAAATTAAGCGGAACGCCATTTCTCGAAAGAGTTCCGTTGGATGGTATCGTCGAGACCGAGAAGACCAATTGAGTTGCAGTGTTATCGATATCCGAAACCAGCAATCTCGAACTGCCAATCAAAATGGAGGAAGCACCTGAAGCCACCGACAATCCTGTGTTTGTTGTCAACGTGGGTGCGTCATTCACCGCAAGAACACTGACGGTGATCGTGTTGGGAGTAGGATCTAAATCCACTCCGCCGTTCGCAGTACCGCCGTTGTCTTGGACTTGAAACGTCCAAGTTGAATAGGGACTGCCATTGGCGTTGGCAACCGGCGCAAACTTCAGATTGCCAGCTGTGATGTCCGCTACGGCAATAAACTGACCGGCCGAAACTGCCACATTGTTTAGAAGTAGACTTCCTGCTGTTGGCAGTATGGCGACCCTCACTGCGAGAAGCGTGTTGCTGCTATCGCTGAATCCAAAATCACTTACCGTGTACGTGTAAGACGTGTCCTCGTTCGTACTCACCGTCTTGTTCGTACCCGACGGTGCTTGATTTGAGGTCGCTGCAACCGTGTAGGTATAGTCCGCCACGACCGGCAAATGGTCTGTAACAGACACCAATAGATTCAGAATAGTGGTGCGATTAGACAATCCAGGCAGAGCGGTACTCGATGTGCTGTTGATGTCACCGTTTAAAGGAACCGAGCCATTGTTGCCGAACGTATGGTAGCTGCCCGACCGGTAATCTAGACCTTGACCATCAAGAAGCTCTCCCGAAACCATTTGGAAATCAAATCGATCGTCCAAACCACCGCCTGTAAGGCCATTTGGAGGGCTTTGAGCGGGGGCTTGGGTAAAAACATCGACAAAGCTTGAATTGTTATTCCAACTTCCAATTCGGTTTATCGGATCGAACGCTTGTCCGTTTCCGGCAGCAATCAGGGCTTGAAAAGCATCGTCGGAACTGCGGTAGACATTGAAGTCACCAACATAGATCACATTGGCTCCTTGACCAAGCGCGTCCGCGTTGGTTCGGATTGCTTGTGCCTCGACCAATCGACGAGCTTCATCTGCCGTTGTATCAGCCGACTTCCAGTGTCCGTTGTAAACATAGAAATCGGAGGAACCGGTTGTTCCCACGGGGCGGAACTGAGCGCGATTCGTTTGTCGCGGCTGACCACTCGTGCTGGTGGTTCCGACGACCGCTTCGCCGATTAAGCTGAGCGTTTGAGTATTATAGACAAATCCCTGCGTCCCAGATCCCGTCGACCCACCATTCAATGCGCTCGCTGCATAAGTAGCAAGCGAGCCGTAGGCTGTGTTGAGCAGTCCCGCAACAGTGACGGATGTCGTCGCTTGTGAAAGGATCTCCTGTATCGACAACAAGTCGATGGGCCGCGATATGGCCGATACGATCTCAGTTCCGATGCCTTGTAGAATTGTGCTCAAGCCAGTTTGTGGAATGCCTGAATTGCTTGAGCTGGTAATGTTGTAGCTGACCATTCGCAGCGCTCGCGTCGTGGTAGACGCTTCGAAATTGGCAGCTCCAGGTGTCATCGAGGCGATGAACGGATTCACGGGCAGATTGGAGCTTGCGCGGTCCTTGTCGAAGAGCAATTGGGTTGCATCGTTGCCGATATCGTACAGGTCGGCGTTGTACCAAGCACTGCTCGCCGTGCTCGTGTTACCCACAATTCGCGTTGCTGCGTCGGGCGTTCCCTGCGTTTGTGTCAGAGAAACGCTACCGTAAACTCGGTCGCCTGCGTCGCCGTCACTCCAACCAACGCTGTCCAACACCGTAAAACCAGCTGGCAAGCTATCCAGAGTTCCATCATTGTTGGTGTCGTAATCGGTTCCTTGAACGACCGGTGCGGTCGCAGAAACCAACAAGAACGATACCGTATTCTTATTGAGGATACCGGCACCGTTATCAAACTGATTATCAGTTACAACGGTTGTGCCCGACCCCGCAGTATGCCCACCGGTTGGACTTTTGATCATCAAGAGTCCGTTGCTACCAAGAACCCTGCTATTCAAGTTGGCAACGTAACCAGCGGTCCCTGCTCCGGTACCATTGCCATCGAACATGACGACGTATTGGTTGGCAAGCGACTCGTTGACAGCACCAGCGAGTTCAATGTATTGATATTTGTCCGATCCCGCCGCGCTGCCCGGCGGATTCACCTTAAGCTCGTTCAGCACCGCCATCATGGCTCGGGCTTCGAGTTGTTCAAAGGACGAAGAAAAATTTCGACCTAAACAACGCACCGGACGCGAAGTCTTGACAAAATGAGTAGGACTTTGAAACCAATTTCGTAGCCAAGAAGCAAACTTGCTACGATTGGACACAAACTGGCGACGCGTTGCAAGCAATGAAGCTAGTTGGCTTCTCAATGTAGACATTCAGCGGACTTCTGATAAAGGATTTTGTCTATTCGATGCGAATCGGTCGATCGCATTAGTATGGGAAAGGGATGCCGAACCCAACTCACTCTTCGACAAATAGAAAAACCCGCGAAAGGGAAACAAGTCCCCGACGCAGGGTGATAACGCTTCGCCGTCGTAGACGACGAAGTTCGATAAGCAAGGCCATGAGCCTCTATGAATAAAACTACTCTGCTGCAGCGCTTTGGTCAGCAGTAACGGCGATGACTGCAAGGCCAACGGATGGACTGGCCAAGCCGATACCCTGAGTTGCTGCGCCAACATCCCAAGCGTCAGCAGCGTCTGTGAAACTACCACCGGCTGTGGAAGCTGCACCAGCGCCAGTTCCGGTACCGTACGTAACGCCGGAATAGGCGAAGCTCTGGTTTGCTGTACCGATAGCTGAAGCAGTATCAGCCAATTCGGACAAAACGGCATCACGGAGCATTGCCCAACCGGTAACAAGACCAATGACCAAGATGGTCGCGATCAAGATCAGCTCAACCGAGATAACGAAACCAGCTTCGTCATTCCAAAACTTACGAATTGCACTCTTCATAGTAACTCTCCAAAACCTTTCAAAAGAAACTGTGAGTCCGCCGACATCGACAAACTCTTTTTTACGAAACGAAACCCAACTATAGTCAGGCAATTGAACGTTCAACCGCCGTGTAACTTGATTTAACTCTTACTTAACACACCCACTTACAGTGTTACATTGATTCCAAAAATCTTGTCGAACGACAAGCCTCCAGCATCCGTAACTCGAATTCGAACTACATAGCTCGCCTTCGTCGCTCGACTTGGAATCGAGGTGTTCAACCGCAGTTCGCCATTCACAATAGTGAACGTTGCATTGTCGGTACTACCTGCACCTGCGACCAAAGCGAAAGTGAAGCCACTTGCTTGATTGGCATCGACTGCACCCAACGTGCCGATCACGGTGCCAGCCGGACTGTTCTGTACAACGTTCGTTGAACTCAAGGTGATGTTCGTCGGTGCCGTGTTCGGTGCCGATGCCGTGCCAATCGTAAACGCCCTAGTAAACGTCAGGCCCCCTTGATCGGTCGTGGTGACTGTGATGCTGTAGCTAGCAGTCGTTCCGTTGAGTGCGGTCGCACCCACTCGCAACGAGCTACCCACCACAACAAATCGGCTTGCATCCGCTCCACCTACCACGTAGCTGAAGGTGTTGCCTGAATCTGGATCGACTGTGGACAAGTTTCCGACAACTGTTCCTGCGGCGGCGTTGATCGCCACGGTGCTATTGCTCAGAT
>JANMNR010000504.1:0-8518 GCA_031368325.1 Pirellula sp. | reverse complement strand
CTAGAACTCGATCCGGACTTGATCGAGGCATTGAATGTCTTTCCTGAGCTGTTTCACTGCTCTGGCTTTGCATTGTTTGGCAAAGCAACGGAGGGAGGCAAGCTCTATCATGGTCGTGTTCTCGATTATATGACCACGATTGGATTACAAGATGCTGCAACGACTTTTATCGTTGCTCCTGACGGCATGATTCCATTCGCCAATGTTGGATACGCTGGTTTCATCGGAAGTGTAAGTGGGATGAACGCGGAAAAGATCTCGCTTGGTGAGATGGGTGGCAAAGGGGAGGGGCAATGGGATGGCGTCCCCATGGCGACTCTGATGCGCCGAGGCCTAGAGGAGTGCTCCTCACTCGATCAGGTCAAACAGTTGTGGCAAACCAGCCCTCGAACTTGCGAATACTATTACGTTTTTGCTGATGGCGAAAATCGTTCGGCGGTCGGCGTGGCGGCGACACCGGACATTCTGCAATTCGTTGACCCAGGCCAAGCCCACCCACTTCTCGGCGATGGAATCGAAGATGCGGTCGTGATGTCAGCGGGCTCGAGGTTAGACGAGCTTCGCAAACGAATAAAGGACGGGTTTGGCAAGATTAATACCGATTCCGCAATGTCCCTTATGTCGCGACCGGTTGCCATGTCCTCCAATTTGCACAACGTACTTTTCGTTCCAGAAGACGGCGTTTTGTACGTTGCCAATGCGGATCACAAAGATCCGGCTGCGGAGCGCCCCTACGTCAAGTTGGATTTGGCAGCGTTACTCAAGCAGATGCCAGGGCAAGCGACTTCGCAGCCAAAAACAGTTTTAACTTTGGAATCCAAGTTCGAAGCGACAGACACGTTGAATGTAGGCATCGGCACCACAGACGACGAAAAATCCTGTTTGGACGGACTCAAGTGGCTTCCGACGAAATTTTCTGTGCGTCTCGAAACAGCACAGAAAGACTGTGGCGATTGGTTGGTTCGATTTCCCAGCGCCAAGCCGAGTGGCATTCGTTTGAACGACGACGTTGCCATGGAGTGGTACCAAGTGAAAGACAAATCGGGGAGCGTCATCCAAGCCCCTGCTGCGGTTATCGTCCATGAGTCAGGAAGCGGTATGACGGTGGGAAGATTGATTGCTAAGTCGCTTCGAAACAAAGGTATCCACACTTTTATGATGCAGTTGCCGCACTATGGTGCTCGACGCGGGCCAGGAGGTCGCCCCAAAGACATGAACTTGATCGGTGCGTTGCAACAAGGGATTGCGGACGCTCGACGAGCAAAGGATGCGGTTGCAACTCTGCCGAAGATCGATACCTCGAGAATCTCTCTACAGGGAACCAGTTTAGGCGGCTTTGTCACCGCCACCACCGCTGGCTTGGACCTAGGTTACCACCGCGTTATCGTATTTCTGGCGGGAGGTGACCTCTACAGTGTTTTGATGGACGGCAAAAAAGAGGCGTCGCATGTGCGCGAGGAATTGTTGAAAAGTGGTATGACAGAAAGTGATGTGCGATCCATGCTGAACAGTATCGAACCCATGCGATTGGCAAACCGTGTGGATCCCGCCCGAACATGGCTTTTCTCCGCGTTATACGATGACGTGGTTCCCCCGAGAAACGCAAAGTTATTTGCGGAGGCAGCCCATTTGGACTCATCGCACCACATGGAAATGCTGGCAAATCATTATTCCGGGATCGTCTTTTTGCCCTCTATAACGGAACAAATGGTGGACATCATGTCTCAGACTTCGACACGGTAGCGAGTTGCTGTGTTTTTCGAACGCAAAATGTCGCTCTTCTCTCGTTTCTTGGCCAAAAAAAGGCGGATCCATCCCAATCGGGAGAAGGCATCGCCCACCGGGCTATCGCTTTACGACCGCAAGGAAGGTCCATCGAGCAAAAAACCCCGTCAAACTGGGATGGTTGCGGGGTTTTTGACATACTCAAGGCGGATGGGATTTGCCAGAATAGCTCAATGTGTTGAGTCCGGATATTCGATACTATCGTTACAAATTCACAACGACCCCGGTGTAATACTGCTTATGAAGAGCGGACGGTGTGTTCGTTTTGCGGGTTTTTTGTATTCAGTGGCGTTCCCACTGATCGCAAGAGACCGCCGACTGAAAAACTTTTGCGTGAGCCAACTATCTGATGTCAACCGACGCTCCCTCTACTTCGAACAAAGCCGTTAAAACTGTAAGTGGGATCACCGTTCGCTTATGTGGCGACTCCGGCGACGGCATGCAATTGCTGGGAACCCAGCTCACCAACACGTCAGCTTTGGCGGGCAACGACATTGCTACCTTCCCTGATTTCCCGGCGGAGATTCGGGCTCCGCGTGGTACACGTGCTGGAGTTTCCGGTTTCCAAGTTCAGTTCGCTTCCCACGAAGTGCACACGCCGGGCGATACGCTGGATGCGTTGGTCGCCATGAACCCTGCTGCACTCGTTACCAATATCGCTGACCTCCCAAAGGGCGGCCTGTTGATCGTCAACGAAGATAGCTTCGAGGACAAGGACCTAAAGCTAGCCAAACTCAAGGTGAATCCACTTGAGGAACCTGCGATGGAAAACTATCGCCTGATCAAGGTACCGATTACCCGACTGACAAAACAAGCGGTTGCGGAACTCGGACTGAGCGTCAAGGAAGCTGACCGTTGCAAAAATTTCTTTGCAATGGGGTTGGTTTATTGGTTGTACGGTCGAAATATGGACGCAACGCTTCGCTATATCAACGGCAAGTTCGGAAACGGCACATCTTCGATTGCACAAGCCAACGAGAAAGCTTTACGAGCTGGGTGGGCGTTCGGTGAGACGATCGAAGCGCTTGGACACAGCTATAGGATCGAGCCAGCAAAGCTTGTGCCAGGTACGTACAAGAACATCATCGGCAATCAAGCGATGGCATTTGGTTTGATGGCCGCGGCTCATCGAAGCGGCAAAGAAATCTTCTTCGGTTCGTATCCAATTACGCCCGCCAGCGACATCCTCCACGAGCTTTGCAAATACAAGAACTTCGGCATCTGCACCTTCCAAGCAGAAGACGAGATTGCCGCAATTTGCTCCGCGATAGGTGCAGCATATGGCGGACAAATGGCCGTAACCTGTTCCAGTGGACCAGGGATCGCTCTCAAAACGGAAGCCATGGGATTGGCTTTGATGCTCGAATTGCCGCTGCTCGTTATCGACGTCCAACGGGGGGGACCAAGCACTGGGTTGCCAACGAAAACGGAACAGTCCGATTTGATGCAGGTCATGTTCGGGCGAAACGGGGAATCGCCGCTTCCAGTTCTTGCAGCTCAAAGCCCAGGAGATTGTTTCGAGATCATTCAAGAGGCATGGATGCTAGCGACCCAACTGATGCTACCGGTCGTTGTACTTTCGGATGGATATATCGCCAACGGTTCTGAGCCGTGGGCGGTGCCCGATGTTTCAAAGATGACGCCGATTACGATTTCGCATCCGACCGAAAACAATAATCCGGACGGCGTATTTATGCCGTACAAACGCAATGAACTGCTTGCTCGTCCATGGGCCATTCCTGGAACTCCGGAGTTGATGCACCGAGTCGGTGGACTTGAAAAAGAAGATGGTTCGGGCAACATCAGCTACGACCCTGACAACCACCAAAAGATGGTCAACATTCGCGCCCAAAAGGTTGCGAATGCGGCCAAGCTGCTGCCACCGCAACAAGTTGTTGGCCCACAAAGTGGCGAGCTGTTGGTGCTCTCCTGGGGCGGTACGTATGGTTCTTGTTTAACCGCAGTCCAAAATGCACAAGCAGAGGGAGCGAGTGTCGCTCTGGCTCATATTCGTTACCTAAATCCGTTTCCAAGCAACCTGGGCGAGATCATTTCGCGTTACAAGCAGGTGCTGATTCCCGAGTTGAATATGGGGCAGCTTCGAACACTCATTCGAAGCCGATACTTGGTGGATGCCGTCGGCTTTAACAAGGTCAAGGGAAAGCCGTTCACGGTAACGGAACTGCACGAGAAGATTCTCGAATTAACGAAAGCGGGTTCGCGAAACGCCTCGCACTCCAAGGCCAGCTGAAGTTTTTGAATTTCAAATCTGAATTTCAACGAAATTGCAAATTTTAAATTTGAGATTTGAGATCTCAAATCCAAATCCAAATTTCAATCCAATCCCAAATCTCAAATCAAAATTTCCAATGAGCACTGCACTTCCCGTTCTCAAAGCCGAAGACTTTACTAGCGACCAGGATATACGATGGTGCCCTGGCTGCGGCGACTATTCGATCCTCGCCCAAATGAAGAAGGTATTGCCAGAAATCGGCGTGCCGCCAGAGCAAACCGTGTTCATCTCTGGCATCGGATGCAGTAGCCGATTTCCATATTATGTAAACACCTACGGTATTCACTCCATCCACGGTCGCGCACCGACGTTTGCGACTGGCCTTAAGCTGACTCGACCGGACCTAAGTGTCTGGGTGATCACGGGCGACGGTGATGCGCTCAGCATTGGTGGAAACCATTTCATTCACTTGCTCCGACGCAATGTCGATTTGAACATCATCCTGTTCAACAACCGCATCTACGGCTTGACCAAGGGGCAGTATTCGCCCACTAGCGTTGAGGGACAAATTACCAAGAGCACGCCGATGGGTGTTGTCGACCATCCGCTCAATCCGATCAGCGTAGCCGTTGGCGCCGAAGCCAGCTTCATTGCTCGGTCCGTGGATAGCAACGTAAAGCACCTCGCGTACACGCTCAAGCGAGCGGCCGCGCACAAGGGCACTTCCTTTGTGGAAGTTTACCAAAACTGCAACGTGTTTAACGACGGTGCCTTCGCCTACGCTCAAGACAAAGCGACTCGCGATGATGCCACGATCGAGTTGCAACACGGCAAGCCGATGATCTACGGCAAGGATCGAGACAAAGGCATTCGCCTCAACGGATTGAACTTGGAGATCGTGGATCTGAGTGAAGGCAAAGTCAAAGAGGACGATTTGCTATTCCATGACGAGCAAGCCAATTCGACACTGGTGTACATGCTCTCTCGTCTACGCCGTCCCGATTTCCCAGAGCCGATTGGGGTTTTCCGCGCAGTCGAGACCGAGACCTTTGAGACAGCCGTTCGCGGACAAATCGATCAAGCGATCGCCCAAAAGGGCAAAGGCAATCTTCAAAAGCTGTTCAGTAGCGGAGAGACCTGGAAGGTCGGCGCGTAACGCGTTCCTCTAGCTTATGCAGATTCTTTTCGAGGACAACCATCTTTTGGTTCTGAACAAACCAGCCAACTGGGTTGTCCAAGGGGCTCTGCCCGGTCAGAAGAGTTTGTTCGATTGGTCAGCCGTATACCTCCAAGAAAAATACAACAAGCCTGGCAAAGCGTTCATCGGCGTTGTCAGTCGATTGGATGCACCGGTGACTGGCGTGATGCCGTTTGCTCGAACGAGTAAGGCTGCCAGTCGATTGAGTGAACAGTTTCGTGAACACACCACTCGCAAAACGTATTGGGCTATCGTCGGTAATCGCCCAACGGAGTCTGCGGCACGACTGGAGCACAATCTCGTGCGGCGCGAGGAAGACTTTAAAACAAGAATTAGCCCCGCTGTCACTTCCGAAAGCAAGCTCTCGATTCTCGAGTACAAATGCGTTGGGCAGAATCGACTTGGATACGAATTGGAGATTAATCTGATCTCTGGTCGAAAGCATCAGATACGAGCCCAGCTCGAAGCGATCGGATGCTCAATCCTTGGGGACTCGAAATACGGATCGAAAGAACGGTTTGCCGAGGGAATCGCATTGCATTGCCGACGATTAGAGTTGGTGCACCCCACCTTGCAAACCGAGCTTCGATTTGAAGCGGAGATCCCAAAGGTTTGGCAATGGAGCGGGCTCTTGCCATGATCTACTTAGACAATAATGCCACGACTCGTATTGACCCTATGGTCGTCGAACGCATGCGCGAACTCATGCAATTGCGTTTGGCCAATCCCAGTAGCCAGCACGCCGCAGGTCGACAAGCTCGTCAGATTGTGGAAAACGCTCGCGAAGTCATTTTGAAACACTGCGGAGGTCGAACGCAAGGAATGGCAAGCGACCAACTGTTATTCACCAGTGGGGGCACCGAGTCGAATAATCTTGCTGTCTTCGGCTTGTCGGAAAATAAGCCCGGGGCGATTGTTGTCTCAAGCATCGAGCATCCCAGCGTGCTTGCAGCGGCGGAATACGCACAAAAAAAAGGACGGGAGGTGCGCCGTTTGGATTGCTCATCGGATGGAGTGGTGTGTCTTGAACAGCTAGGCGAATGGTTGAGCGGCCAATCGACCAGTGGCAGCATTGCCCTCGTTTCGCTTATGTTGGCCAACAACGAGACCGGTGTTCTGCAACCCGTGGCGAGAGCAGCGGCCATGTGTCGAAGGGCTGGTGTGTTGATCCACACGGACGCGGTACAGGTTCTCGGTAAGTCCGAATTGAACTTTGCTGATCTCGGTGTCGATGCCATGACTATCACGGCGCATAAACTGCATGGACCCGTCGGCGTCGGTGCGTTGATCTTGCGTCATGGTGTTGAGCTAGTTCCGCAATCGTTTGGTGGATTCCAACAATTGGGACAGCGGCCGGGAACGGAGACGCCAGTTTTGGCAGGCGGTTTTGAAGTGGCGGTTGCGAACGCAAAGTTTCAACTTGCAGAACGGATCGCAACGATGCGAAGACTACGCGACACGCTGCAATCGGAAATAGAGGCTGCGATCCCCAATGCGTTCGCCATTGGTTCCGAGGCGGAGCGATTGCCGCACACGCTGAGTCTCGCATTTCCAGGCGTGGATAGGCAAGCGTTGCAGCTTGCATTGGACATGGCTGGAATCGCTTGTAGCACAGGTTCCGCATGTGCAAGCGGATCAAGTCAGCCGTCGCATGTGTTAGTAGCGATGGGGCTGGCTTCCTCGATCGTAGGTGGAGGCATTCGATTCAGTGTCTCCGCGGAAACGCTCGATTCGGAGATTGCGCAAACGGTTGCATCGTTGGGCGCGATGGTCCCCAAATTGATGTCTAATAGGTTCAAAGACGAACCTTAAACCGGTATTTACAAGCCATGAAAGCGTACCTTGCCTGAACCTACTCCCGCGGATTGGAACTCTCTGCCCGCGTTATCAACGACCGTGGTTCCCGTAGAATGGATTGACTTCATGGGGCACATGAATGTCATGTGGTATACGCATCTGTTCGGCAGGGGCGTGCTCGAGTTCTTCAAGACGGTTGGGTTGACTCAGGAGTATTTTTCGGGAAACAATGCTGGGAGCTTTGTTTTGGAACAGCATATCCGCTACTTAGCGGAAGTTCGTGTCGGCGAGAACGTGTCCATTCGAGTCAGGGCACTTGGGCGATCCGAAAAAAAGCTCCATTTTATGGTCGTTCTCGTTAAGGAAGAAGTCCATGTGATTGCGGCTACATCGGAAATCATCACGGCACACATCGATATGTCGCGTCGCCGAACGTCGCCAATTCCTGATCCAATCGCGACGGCATTTGATGCGGTCTTGGGCCTGCATAGCGAACTGAGTTGGTCTGCCCCAGTCAACGGTTTTACGCATGCGTGATCTGTCCGCGAGGAATTATAAGTCGCCAAATGTCCTGTCGGAAACATAGATTTGGCGGATTAGAATTGTTTTCGTTAGCTAAAGTGGCGCTCGGCAAACGAGGGGGCTCAAATCGACATGCTCATCGATCGAGCCGATCACTGCACCAACTTATGCGAGATGAAGTTTTAGGAACGCCCTCTTTCTAACGCTCGTTACAACATATGGACTCGAGCAAAACGACTACTCGTAACGGCTCGTTTCCTCCCAGATTCGATTGTCACAGCTCATGGAAGACGCTTGACTATCGAGCCGCTTCTTCCTCGAAGAAGTTCTTGTAAAGAGCACCAGCGGCTACTGCACCAACAATCGGGGCGACCCAGAATAGCCAAAGCTGTGTAATTGCCCATCCGCCGACGAACAAAGCTGGGCCCGTCGAACGTGCAGGATTCACGGATAAATTGGTAACAGGGATACCGATCAAGTGAATCAGGGTTAGCCCAAGACCAATTGCGATCGGAGCAAATCCTGCGGGAGCACGCTTGTCCGTGGCACCGTGAATAATTAACAAAAAGAAGAAGGTCAAAACCGCTTCGGCCACGAAACATGCGAACATGCTGTATTGGCCGGGAGAATGCTCAGCGTAACCGTTGGACGCAAAACCACCGTCCAATTTGAAATCTACGTTTCCAGACGCAATGATGTAGAGGACCCCAGCTCCGAGTATGCCACCGACAACTTGCGACGCAATGTAAGGCACAACGTCGGCGCTCTTAAAACGCCCGCCTGCCGTTAGCCCGAGCGTAACAGCTGGATTGAGATGGCAGCCCGAGATATGTCCAATGGTGTAGGCCATCGTTAATACCGTTAGTCCAAATGCAAACGAGACGCCAACAAATCCAATGCCCAAACTAATGGGGGTTGAGCCCAGGCTAGCAGCAAACACCGCAGCCAGAACAGCACTACCGCAGCCGCCAAAGACCAACCAA
>JANMNR010000463.1:0-17248 GCA_031368325.1 Pirellula sp. | reverse complement strand
GAAAGCGGAAACAAGACCACTGCCGAACTCGAACAGCTCAATCGCCGTTTGATCGATCTAGCTTTCCCTGGGGCCACCAGGTCTTCAACTGGCCAAGTGTCATGGATTACTTATGGCGGCATCAAGATGGGCGGTGCTTTGCCATTTACCGAAAAACTAATCAAGCCTTTTATCGAATCAAGTATTTTTCCGTTGGTGATGTGGCTAGGGCTAGGCATCGGTGCCATGATCGTCGCGATCATCATCACGAGCCCGATGATTCCAGATATGTTTCAGACGGGATCGCTGCACTTGCTCTTGAGCAAGCCGCTTTCGAGAAACTTATTGTTTCTGACTAAGTTCATGGGTGGATGTATTTTCGTCGCATTTAATATCGTATTCCTGCTGGTTGGCCTTTACGTGTACGCCGGTACTCGGCTCGGAATTTGGAACAACGGAATACTCTGGTGCATCCCGTTGTTTATTTTTGCGTTTATGATTTTTTATTCGGTTTCCGCATTCGTCGGGTTGATATGGAAGAACCCGATCATTTGCGTGGTTATTACTGCACTTTTTTGGGGTGTTTGTTTTTGCGTTGGGGTTATCCACTCGTTTTTTGACTTCTTTCTTTACGTCCAACCGCAGACGCAAAAAATCTACGCGATTAATGACACCGTGATGCTCACGACGCAGCAGGGCCGCCTTCAGTTTTGGGACGAAGATACTAAGGCTTGGAAGACCGCTTACGGCGAGGTGGATGGTCAGAAAGTTATGGGGCCTGTTTGGCTCGAAAGCGAAAAGAGTATCTACTTTGGAAGGCCGCGTTTTAACCCGTTTGGCATCGGTGGCGGTCAAGGAGCCAAGCTCGAGTTTGCAAGGACCCCAGATTTGTCCGATCCAAGTGACAAAACGTTTAACTCGAAGATATGGGAAGACAATCGCATGGACAGCGGCCCTGATCTACCAACGGACCCTCTTCAAATCATTCCTTGGAAAGACTCGCTGATCGTTCTAAACGAGAGTGGCCTTTTCCGCTTCAACCCGACCGGAGCTGCGCAGGCAGCCGATCGAAAACCCATCGCTGACATAGTTGGTCGACTTTTTGGAAACAACACTGCCAATTCCACAATCCCCGGCGAGGCTTTTATTGAGATGGCACCCAAGGATTGGAAACTTACCAAGCCCATGGACATCTCAGCCTCACCATCATTCGAATATATCCTCACCTATTCTCAGGGAAAGGTTGGTCGGTGGAAGTCTCAAGACGACACTCTGGTACAAGAGACCGAACTATCGCTCGAAGTCCCTTCGGAAACGGTTGCCGCCATAGGGACAAACGACAAGTTCTGCGTCGTTTGCCCAAATGGTATGAAACCCTTTCTGATCGACGTCGAAACTATGACGGTCCGAAGAAATCTGGACGAGATGGGTGAAGTGACGATCAAGCAAATCGTCGCCGACAAACACGGAAATCTTGTGATGCTGTCACCAGAAGGAGTCATCTGGCTATTGGATACGGTCAACGACAAGGCGAGCAAGCCATCGTTGGTAGGTCAAGGAACTGCCCATGCCATTCATTTCACAAAAGAGGGCCTGCTTTGGATTGCTCATTCGGGAAAAAAAGCGGATCTCTGCGACCTCAAAGACAAATCGGTGAGCAGATCTCTTCGGCCGAAGCCGACCGTAACGGAATTGGTCTACAGTTACATCATCAACCCGTTCTATGAGGTTAATCCCAAACCGGCAGCGGTGAACGAAACGATCAACTTTGTTCTCAAGAACCCAAAGAACAAAAGTCTCGCACTCGATCGCAACGATCTGGACGTGCCGACCATCCAGAAAGATCCATGGCGGCCGATATGGACTAACTCGCTATTTATTGCGTTTATGCTAACGATCAGTTGTTGGTACCTGTCGCGACAGGATCTTTAATGCCAGCGGCGGTGCCTATCCTTTCGTATGCGTAAACCAAAGCCCAGCGTACAAAGCACCTATCCCCAAGAACAAGTTGATTCCGCTTTCAATCAAGGCAACCCCGATTTTGCCTTGTTGTAAGTGCTCGACCAATTCTAAAGAGAGTGTGGAGAAGGTCGTGAAGCCTCCGCAGAATCCCACTCCAAGCACTAGGTAGACGGATTGGGTTCGATCGCTCACGCTGCCCGCGATGCATCCCAGGAGCAATGAGCCCACGATGTTGATCGCTGTCGTTGCGATTGGGACTTGGACGGACGTGGCCACCTGACCAAGCCAGTAGCCGATGCCATAACGCATAACGCTGCCAAAAGCGCCACCTAGTCCGACTAAAAAAATAGGATGGGTCAGAAATGAGGCGAACAAGTTCATAGGAAAAAATCCGAAGACACGCGATGAGCACGAATGGTTGACGAATCGTAAGGCCATTGGATTGTAACGCGCATCTCGTTGAACAAGCCACCTCCACGGAATCCTGCAGGTTCAGCGCCCATCCGATGCTGCGGCAGCGCATTTCGAAACGGAAAGCTTACCCCAAGTTTACGGACGATATGTCGTTCGGGCACATACAGGGACAATCCGTACGAACCGAGGGACAAGCCAACGCGATATAAGGGATGCAGTTGCTGATTTTGGCGATCAACGAAAAGGGTCAACATTCGTCGTTTCGTCGCAATGAGAGGGGGATTGACGTCCTTTCCATAGACTATCGAGTACAAAAGCGACCAGCTGCTGCTAAAATGAGTCATGTGCTTTTCGGCCTAGTCTCCAGATGGAGCAATTGTCAAAGGAAACAGAATCATTCACCCTACCTTACTCGCCAGCCGGAATTGGCTCACCTGTCAGATCATGATGCTGGCGTTGGTCGCAATCGCTGGAACCTTGTTGAATGCGAACGACAAACTGGAGTTTTTCGAGAAGGAGGTCCGTCCGTTACTGGCAAAGCATTGCTACGCGTGTCACAGCGCGAAAGCCGAAAAACTGCAAGCGGGTCTGAGACTCGATAGCCGAGCCGCTTTTCTTAAAGGAGGAGAAACTGGACCCGCGATGGTCCCAGGAGATGTCGCAAATAGTTTGATTATCAGCTCGGTACGCTACGAATCCTACGAGATGCCTCCGAAGGGGAAGCTACCACCGAACGAGATAGCGATATTGGAGCGTTGGGTTGCGATGGACGCTCCGTGGCCTGACGAGCAGCCCGAAAGCAACGAAGGGACTAATTCAGGGAATCGAAAGGAGTTCAATTTACAGCAACGTAAATCCGAACATTGGGCGTGGCAGCCTGTTCAATCGCCACAAGCCCCAAGTGTTACCAATGTGTCTTGGCCGCGATCGGACATCGATCGATTCATTCTTTCACAACTAGAAGACGCGAGACTGACCCCTTCCAAAGATGCATCGCGGTCAGCGCTCTTAAGGCGACTCTATTTTGATTTGATTGGATTGCCACCTACGTTGGAACAATCGCAGCGATTCCTCGACGACGCCTCACCGCAAGCGACAGAGCGATTGGTTGATGAGTTATTGGATTCGCCCAGGTTTGGAGAGCGCTGGGGGCGCCATTGGCTAGACTTGGTTCGTTATGCCGAGTCACGCGGTCACGAATTTGACAATGACTCACCGAATGCGTTTCAGTATCGAGACTACGTGATTCGGGCCTTGAATGCTGACATCCCATACGATCAGTTTGTTGCAGAGCACTTTGCGGGTGACTTGCTCGCACAGCCACGGCTGAATCCCGATAAAGGGTTCAATGAGTCGATCCTTGGGACTGGATTTTGGTTTCTTGGCGAGTGGGTACATTCGCCAGTCGATACACGAAAGGATGAATCCGATCGCTTTGACAACATGATCGATGTCATGTCAAAAACATTTCTTGGGGTCACAGTCGCTTGTGCGCGCTGTCACGATCACAAGTTTGATGCAATCTCCACGGCTGACTACTATTCGTTGTCCGGATTTTTGCAGAGTAGTGACTTTCGACAAGTGCCGTTTGAATCACTGGAACACAATCGAGTCATTTTCAACGCGTTGGCAGCATTGGACGAGAGCTATCAGCAGAAGATTGCTGACCAGCTTGCAGCAACAGGGCTGAGTCTGCCTAAAATCGAAAAGGCAAAAGAGGAGTCCGCTTCCTTGGTTGTTGTGGACTACTCCCAAATCAATAATGACGAGTACATTCAAGATGGCTTCCTTTTCGGAAAGCGTCCTCGCGTGGTTGGAACCCCTTATGTGGAAGCAATCGATGGCGTTCCGAAGCTTCGCTTTGCATCGCGCTCTGCGGCGTCGAGTGACCCGTTTTGGAACGGGCTGGAGGGAGTCTCTGAGGATGTTTCCCAAGAAAAGAGTTCTCTTGCAAGAATCCCTCGGAGTGGGCGTACGCTTCGAACCCCTTCGTTTGTATTGACCGATGGCAAAGTCGCTGTTCGTACTCGGGGGGCCGGCCACGTCGCTGCTTGCGTGGATTCGCATCGTTTGATTGCGGGGCCACTCCATGGTGAAACGATCAAATCGATTAAGCCTGGGGATGAATGGGTTGAGCTGAACCTTCGTCGCTACGTCGGACACCGTATTCATCTTGAGTTTACACCTGATGCTGGTTCCCAACTGGAGATCACACTCGTTACCGACGGTGCGTCAAAAGAAATACGAGATCAATTGATTAAGCAAGAGCTTGCGGCCGAGTCTCTCGTGAGCCAGTTTGTTGAATCTGCAAAGGAGAATATAGACAAAACTTGTCAAGAACTTGCGGGCTCGTGGGCTAATGAGAGAGGTAAGCTGCAGTCACAGGTTATGCTCAAATCCAAACTAGCCATGGCGATGCTAGATGGTACCAGCGAAGACGATCATATCCTGATACGTGGCAACTCCTCGAAGCCGGGTAACATCGAGCCAAGGCACTTTCTGACCGCCTTGGTGGGAGACGATCCCATGCTGATTGCGAAGGGGAGTGGTCGATTGGAGTTGGCCAAGCAGATCAACTCCACGACGAACCCATTAAAGAGTCGTGTGATCGTGAATCGTATTTGGCATCACTTGATGGGCCGTGGGATCGTACCCACGACAGATGATTTTGGCGTACTGGGGCAACGACCTACGAATCCTGAGTTGCTGGACTACCTTGCGACGCATTTTATGGCCGACGGTCAAAGCATCAAACGAACCATTCGCAACATAGTTCTCTCGCGAACCTATCAGATGTCGAGCCAAGCACGGCCAGAAGCCTTAGAAGCGGACCCTAAGAATCAATTGTGGCACTATCGTCCTCCAAAACGTTTGGAGGGCGAGGCGATACGCGATGCAATTCTGATGCTGTCAGGGCAAATCGATTTTACGCCGTTCGGCGAGCCTGTGCCAATCCATCTGACCACATTCATGGATGGACGCGGACGACCAGCCAAGAGCGGGCCGCTAGATGGAGCCGGACGACGGTCCATCTACGTGGCGGTTCGACGAAACTTTTTGTCTCCGTTTATGCTCGCTTTTGACACCCCGTCTCCGTTTAGCTCGATGGGACGACGCAACGTATCGAATGTTCCAGCTCAAGCGTTGATCTTGATGAACGATCCATTCGTCGTTGAGCAATCCAAAAAATGGGCCGAGCGAATCGCTGCTGAGCCCAGTTCATTCGACTCGCGGGTTGATCAAATGGTCAGGATGGCATTCGCGCGCTTGGCCACCGAACAAGAAAAGAAAGTTGCTCTAGACTTTCTCCTCGGTTCCCAGGTTGCGAGTGAGCCGACGGTCGTGTCCGTTTCGAGTTGGGCCGACTTCGCGCATTCGCTCATCAATACCAAGGAGTTCATCTTTCTGCCATGACGCTTCGCTCAAGCTATCCATGTCAACAACATCAGCCGCGTCCAACATCGCGTCGTGAAATGCTCCATCGCTGCGGCAGCGGGTTTGGGGCGCTCGCGCTGGCCGCATTGCGATTGGACCCGGCCTTTAGTGATGAGGCCGCAAAGATCATCCAGGAACGCCCATTGGAAATGGGAAGAGCCGGTCATGGTCCACATCATCCGGTCAAGGCAAAGAATGTTATCTTTTTGTATATGGATGGAGGACCTTCTCAGATCGATACGTTCGACCCAAAGCCGTTGCTGGACAAGTACAACGGCCAGGATCCGGGCAAGCTCTTTAGCGTAGAACCAACGCAGTTCAACAACAACGGAAATGTGTTAGCTAGTCCTTGGAAATTTCAGCAGCATGGTCAATCGGGAATTCCGGTAAGCGATTTGTTTCCTCATGTTGCGACGTGCGTGGATGAGCTCGCGATCGTTCGATCGATGGTGTCGGAGTTTCCAGAACATACATTTGCGAACTACTTTTTGCATACTGGAAGCGGTTTGCAAGGACGTCCCAGTATGGGAGCCTGGGTGAACTACGGACTCGGCAGCGAGTGCAAAAATTTGCCGGGCTTTGTCGTCATCAACGGGGGGTTAATTCCACCGGGTGGGCTCGATTGTTTTGGGAGTGGCTTTCTTCCGGCTAGCTTTCAGGGCTCTGTCTTCAAGCCGACTGGCAGCGGAGTCGCCAATATCGAACGAACAGAAACGACGCCGATGCAACAACGTAGCAAGCTCGACCTGATTAGACAGCTCGATAACTTTGCTGTAGACCAGTTTGGCAAGCACGACAGCATCGAATCGGCCATCCACAACTATGAACTGGCTTACGCCATGCAGATGGCGGTTCCCGAAGTCATGTCATTGAAAGACGAGCCGGCCCATATTCGCCAGCTGTATGGAATGGAATCCGAGTATGAGCCAACTCGTACGTATGGCGCCCAGTGCTTGGTCGCTCGACGGATGGTAGAGCAGGGAGTTCGGTTTATTGAGTTGACTTGCCCAAACGTCGGATCAGATCGTTGGGATCAGCATTCGGATTTGCAAAAGGGCCATGAGAACAATGCCAAGGCAGTAGACCAACCGATTGCGGGCTTGCTGAAGGATCTACGCCAACGCGGCTTGCTGGATGAGACCTTGGTCGTGTGGGCAGGTGAGTTCGGGCGCACGCCCTTTGCACAAGGAAAGAATGGGCGCGACCACAATCAATTTGGCTTCACGGTTTGGCTTGCTGGCGGTGGCGTTAAGCCGGGCATGATCTACGGAGCCACCGACGAATGGGGCTATAAGGCGATCGAGAATCGGACGGAGATGCATGATCTGCACGCAACGATTTTGCATCTCATGGGGGTGGATCACACGCGTTCCACCTTTCGTTTCGGAGGACGCGATATGCGACTGACCGACGTCAAAGGACACATTATTCGCGACATCCTGGGTTAGTGTTCTGAAACTTATGGTGTGGAGAGATCGGTGCCAAAACTAGCCTGCAATTGTCCGAAATGCCAAGCGTCGCTGCGCTTCGATGTCGGTGACCAAACGCAAACCAAAATCAATTGTCCCAAGTGCTCACACCAGTTTCGGATTAAGATTCCAACCGAACCTGCGCTAACAGAATCATCGCGTCCGGTGCCGGCAGTTGCAGCGACCAGAACCAAAGCACCAGTAAACTCGCCCGACAACCAGTCGCTTGGCAATCGACTGCCTGACTGGACGCAATCATCGTCCATGGACAACAGAAACCATGATTTTGTAAGTCAGAGCTATCCAACACGAACCAAGCGATCATCCTTTCAAGCCAAAAAACTACTGATTCCGGCGGTGATCACTTTCGCTTCGCTTGGTAGCCTTGCTTTGATCGCAGTCGCAATTATCTGGGGCAGACAGTTTTTGCCGGAGGGCCCGTCATTGGGTGAGTTATCGTCCACGTTGTCCGGCGGCATGCTAGGCGATTCTCTTGAGAGTGTGGCAACGGATCTGCAGACACTACGAACCCAAGTGGAGGAAATCGGAAGGTCGATCCCGAGTGGCGACCAATCGGAGGCGTCGGCACAACGTCTACTCGCCGAATTGCCAAAGTTCCATGCATTGTTTCGACGTGCATGCAAACTGCCGATCAAATCGGTCTCGTTGGAGGATTTTGTCGAAGAAAGAAGGAAGATGCGTGAGCAGATCGAGCAACGGAAAAACGAAATGCAAAACAGCCCGTCACCTGCTGTCCCTTCCCCTCGCATTTTCTGGAGCATTAACGGAACGGCTAAGAAAGACGATTTGGTATCGCATGCAATCAGTGAAGTCACAAGTGCCATGTCTTCTGTCAGTATGATCATGTCTCAAGTCCTTATCGACTATCCCGATCCGCTGACCTACGCGGGCTCTGTGGTTGAATGGTCTGAAGAAGACCGACGAGTGCTGGCGATCATTCGACTACAGGGAAACACGGAACGCGATGCCTTGCGGACCATGGCGATGATCGATCCTAAATCGCCGTCGTCGAATGACTTGAACAAACTGCATGCGTTGATTGACCAAGCGATTGAAACCTCAAAAGAGCTGCGCAAACTCCCCAACAAGGCGAAGGGCGGGATGCTCGCCTTCGTGCCCAAAGGAAATCCTTACGAACTGCACCAGAAATCGGCGATGTTGGGATTGATGACTGTCAAAAGGCTAATGCAAGACGAGGCCACACTGACTGCTGAAGTGACTTTTCTATTTGAAGAGGTCACGACTTTTCATAAGATGAGCGAGGGTATCATTTTTGGTTCGAGCGGTAGGTCATCCTCTGTGGTCCTTTCGACGGCCGCTACATCATCGGAACGATTCAAAGCGTTTGTTGCCGCGGAGGAGGAGAGGAAGGCCGATGCTTTGCAGGCCGAAATCGATCGAAAGAATAAAGAGCAACAGCGGCTGGCGGATGCTCAACTTCGCGAGCAAGTGGCTGCGGAGGAGCGCCGCAAAAAGGAGGAAGAACGCCAACGGGCTTTGGACGAACGCCTCGCGGCCGCTTCATCTGGGAATGCGGGTGGGCGTTTGGGGGCACGTGGTCCGGAAGGGCTAGCCGGCGGGATCGGTCCGCGTCCTGGCCCCATCGGTGTGCCAACTGGCCCAGGAGGCTCACCAAGGGACTCGTTAGGAAACGACCGACAACCCGGCCAGCCTCCGAATTTCCCTGGCTTTGGAACCGGACCACTGGGGCCACGTCAAGGAGGATTTCAACCTCCGTCCATGCCCCAGGGTGACCCAGCCAAGATGGTGACCATCACCTGCGACAAAGTGAAGAACAATGACTCGTCCGTGTATTCTCGCGATTTGCCTAAATGGCTACTGCAGTACTCGCCTACCATTTCAATCTCCAATGGGAGCTTGAAGATCACCGTACAAAATTACGACAAGCCGCTAGCCGACTTGGCGCCATGTTTTCCAATGCTCCTATTCGAAAAAATCGACATCGAAAAACGGACCATCACCGCCAAGGAAAAGTAATTCAAGGGGTTTCCGCTGGCCTCACGGAAAGCGATACAATCTTGGGTCTTGCAGCGACTCGCCTCAGTTGTGTTCTTAACTCCTTCCCATTTCAATCCACCATGATGCAGCTTGGTTTCGTAAGTGCCATTCTTCCCGACCTTTCACTCGAACAAATCTTCGGGGTGGCTGAGCGAATTGGGTACCGCTATGTCGAGGTGATGTGTTGGCCACCGAGCAAAGCCGATCGGCGATATGCCGGTGTGACGCATATTGATGTTTCGAATCTTGATGCAACGTCCATTAGTGCGATCCAAGTCTTGGCCCAAAATGCGGGGGTTCAAATAAGTGGCTTGGGATACTATCCGAATTGCCTGGCGCCGGACGCGGAGGAAGCCGAGCGGAGCGTCGAGCATCTCAAGCAAGTCATTTTGGCTGCACCAAAGCTCGGAATCCAAACGGTCAACACCTTCATTGGTCGCGACTACACCAAAAGCGTCGACGACAACTGGCCTCGGCTCATGGCGACATGGAAGCCGATTGTGGACTTGGCCGAAAGCTGCTCGGTTCGCATTGGAATCGAGAACTGCCCAATGCTCTTTACGAAAGACGAGTGGCCCGGCGGAAAGAACATCGCTACATCACCATCTATTTGGCGGAGATTGTTTAGTGATTTGGGAAGTCCTAACCTGGGGCTCAATTACGATCCATCGCACATGATCTGGCAGTGCATGGATTATTTGAAACCGATCCGGGAATTCGCGGACCGGCTTTTTCATGTGCATGCCAAGGACGTTCGAATCGATCGGCACTTGCTAAACGAAGTTGGGATTTTTGCACACCCAAACCTTTATCATTCTCCGAAATTGCCGGGTCTGGGTGAAATCAATTGGGGGCAGTTTTTTTCGATTTTGGGTGACGCGGGCTATCAAGGTCCCGTGTGCGTTGAAGTGGAGGATCGCGCTTACGAATCAACTCTTGAGAATAGAATTGAGTCACTCGCACAAAGCTATCGTTATTTGGGTCAGTTCGTTGGAAGCTAGCCTGCGTTTGAATTAATTGGGCTTCCCATGTTTAACTCGCGCAGCGGCGGACATTCGGAACCACCTTCCCACCAGTTAGCAGCTATGCACGATGCAAGGGTTGCTCAGCGAGTTTCCTGCTGCTGGCGAACGAGGCCTTGTGCCTCGATTGGTTAGGCATGTGTCGCATGTGCCATTTTCTGCCAATCGACATGCGAACCAAATTCCTTTGCACCGCGAGCAAGCCGAACCATCAGCGGTGGGTTCGGGTAGCGTTCCAAAAAGCATCGGAGAAGCCGTTCGTTGGTTTCTTGAAGATCCTCTTCAACCACTTGTACTTCGTTTAAGACGACGCAACCAACATGAAGCCCGATTGACCTCGCGGCGGTCAGTGTGGTCAATACCTGGTTTACGGCGCCAAGGCGGTTTTCCGAAACCAAAACGATTGGGAAATTCATCTCCAAAGCCAGGTCTGCATTGGTCATGTCCCAACTGATCGGCGACATGAGCCCCCCCGCTCCCTCTAGGACCAGTACATCACAGCGATCGTACCAATTCCTGGCTCCGTCCCTTATTAACTTCTCGGAGACATGCCTACCTTCCTTTTCCGCGGCGAGTGGCGGAGCAAGGGGAGCTTGAAATTGCTGTGGGTTTACTTGTTCCAGGGTCCCGCGGTGACCGCTCGCTTGCCAGAGTAAAAAGCCATCGCTTTGTTCAACCGACGGTGCACCGCTTGCAACCGGTTTATACGCACCTACAACAACACTTTGGCGAACCAATGCTTCAATGATGCGACAGGCTACAAATGTCTTACCGACCTCCGTGTCGGTACCAAGAATGGTTAAGCCAAAAGCTTTCATCGTGAATTCTTGAAGCAAACGAAGTGAGACCTTATAGCGTCTACGCGTCCTTTGCCACAATCTTGGGAGGATGGAAGAAAATCGCCAAGGCAATCGCGGCCAAGGTTGCAATCAGACACGGGACTAGAAAGAGCCCACGGAAATCAATTACACCGTTTGCGTTCGTAAACTGGGTCTCCAATAACCACGGGCAAATCGAGTTGGCAACCAACGCACCGACACCAAGGATCATTACGTTGAACAACCCTTGAGCGCTATTTCGAGCGTCCTTTGGAAAATGTTCGTCGACGAAAATGTAAACCGTTGCAAAGAAGAAAGCATAGCAAATACCGTGCAGCACCTGAACAACGATAATAAGTGCGGCGTTGTCTGGGAAGAAAGCATATACGGCAAAGCGAGCAGCATGACCGAGAATCCCAACGATCATGGTGGTTCGCCAGCCCAGGTTCTTCAGTGTTATTCCTAGGATGAACATCGTCAAAATTTCGGCCAATTGTCCAACACTCATCACCGGCATGATCCAGTTGCCAGGAATTCCGACCCCTCCCGCTTCTCTTGCAGCACCGAGAAAGCGGCCTGTCCAATTGAAGTAGCAATTGTGAACGAACGAATCGGCAAACGTGACGATCCACAAAACGAGAACGAACGGGTGAGCCAACAGCTTAATCGCTTCGAGCCATGCCAAACTCTGAGTTCCATCCGAAGACTTTTTGGCGGGTGTGTGCGGGAGCAATAGACTGAATGCGGAAAGTAGTAACGAGGCGATACCAGCAACAATAAACGTCCATTTGGTTGCGTTTTTCAGAGCTTCGCCTGTCAACCCGTTCTTGAGGGCTGACCCAACCCAGTCTACGATTCCAGCAGGGTTTGACGCTTGAACGGCCGCCCAATCTACAAAAATAAAGGTGAATGGCCAAGCTGCAAGAATCCAACCGATAGTGCCACCCATTCGAACAATTCCGAATTCGTTCTGCGCATCTTTCATATTTGCAAAAGCAATCGAATTCGTAATGGAAATCGTCGGCACATAGAGCAAGCAGTGAACCAGCATCAGAACAAAGAACGCATTGAAACTGGTGACGAAGCCGCACCCTAGAATGGCAAGACCGCCTACCAAATGACTGAAAGCCAAGAATTTTTCCGCGGCAAAATTACGGTCGGCAAACTGGTTGCTGAAGAACATCCCGACGATCGCTGCAATGGGAAAAGCATTGAGAATGAGTGATTGTTGGCTTGTGGAAAACCCAAGTCCATCTTTGTCGATGTAGCCAAAAATCAGCGGCAACCACGCTCCCCATATGAAAAACTGTAAGACCATCATAAGGAACAACTTTAGTCGTTTGATCCCATTCGACCCATCTGAGCCTGTCGTCATTTGTCTCTCCGCCACCTAGTCGCTGCACCCGAACTGTCTGGATAGTTTGCTGTTTATTCCCATCGAATCCATGTGTTGATTCAAGTCCGATGAAAATGCAAGCTTTTACTGTTTCACAGCCTAGCTAGTACCTATGCCATTACGCAAGCGGGTGGCTTCAGGAATTTCCTGTGTCATTTCGAATTTCCGTACCCTATTTTGCCCAACCTTCCCCCATTCCTTAAACGCCATAGCGGCGTTGGACCAACTAAGGTAACTACGATTTGATATACGTCTTTCATTCCACAACCGTAGTCTGCACCAAGCAGCATTGAGGCATTCCATGGAACTATTCAATCGCATTGCAAACATGGCTGTCCTCGCTTTGCTTCCGTTCTTTTTCTATTCAAACGTAGTTCATGCCCAAAATGACTTGCGAATCAAGGACATATGCCGACTCAAGGGGCAAGAGGAGAATACTCTGCAAGGCTTAGGGCTCGTTGTCGGATTGAAGGGCACTGGCGACGGCGACAGCAAGCCGATGACCAAGGCCCTGGCTCGCACCATGCAACTCATGGGCGGTCAAATATCGACGGACCTACAAGGTCGATTGGTCGAAAAGGAAATCGCCAATGCAAAAAACGTGGCCCTCGTCTTCGTCGAGGTGAAAATTCCAGCAAGCGGTGCACAGCAAGGGGACCGGCTCACTTGCAAGGTCAGTGCGCTGAGCGCCAAGAGCTTGGAGGGGGGCAACCTGATGTTGACGCATTTGCTGGGACCAAGAGCCGACACCCCAACCGTCTTCGCCTTGGCTAGCGGTCCGATTGTCATTGATGGCGTCAAGGTCCCTACGTCGGGCAAGATTGTAGACGGTTGCAAGATGGAGTTGACGGTCGCCAACGAATTCATTTCGGCCAACAAGATTACCCTCATTGTCGACCCCAGTCATCGATCGATTGCAACCTCGCAGAACATCGAGGATAGCATCAACGAATATCAAGGTAGCCTAAGTAACTTGACAGCGTCGAATAGCGCGACCAGTCCGTACTCTAAAAGCAACAATAGCCTGAATGCAAAAGCGATCGATCAAACGACGATCGAGGTCACAATCCCAAGTGAATACAGAGACCGTCCCGTTCAATACGTTTCGATTGTTCTCGATCTAAAGCTCCTCAACCTGCAAAACAAAAAGCGTGTTTACATCGATGAACGTGAAGGCGTCTTGATTATCGGCGATGACGTCACAATCGCGCCGGTGGCCGTTTCGCACAAGAACTTAACCATCTCCGCACGCGCTCCCGCCAAAGGCAGTTTCGTTTCCGTAAGCTCACAGGACGGATTGACTCCTCGGCCAACGCTCAAAAACCTAACCGACGCCCTCAACATGTTAGCCGTGCCAACCGCTGACCAAATTTCCATCATCAAGGCGTTGAAGGACCACGGAAACCTCTACGGCGAACTGATCATCAGGTGATTCGCCCCTAAATCCTTACGCCAACCGAGCATTTAGCAAACCATGGACATTTCAAGCCTTCGCACATCCTCATCGTCGTTTGGACCCAGCGAACTACTGCGGACCAAAGCCGATCAGACAGCCAGCAAACTGGGGCTGCCGACTGAGTTCAAAATCAACTCGGCGGTACAGGAACAGACGGAGTCCACGGGCGCGTTGGGTCTCGAACCAAAGCCGGAAGAGGAGGATTTGCGAAAAGCCTTTCAGGACTTTGTTGGACAGACTTTGTTTTCACAAATGATCGCGTCGATGCGAAGCACACAGGATGGAGCGGCCTATTTTGATGGTGGCAGAGCCGAAAAGATCTTTCAAGGACAACTTGATCAGATCCTCTCGGAAGAATTGTCTGAGGCCAGCGCATCGAAGATCTCGGACCCGATGTTCAAGCTGTTTCAGCTGAGAAGGCAATAAATCTATTACGAGGCCGTTGCCCTTGCTAGGTGAATTACCAGGGCTTTTGGCCTGAGTCAAAATGCGTATCTACTTTCCGTTTTTCGACTACCGCGCCACGAGCGTTTCAGCTGCCGCTCGCGCCGGCATTACGACCGATGTCGGCGGACTATTCACGTCCGATGCAGCGATGCTGGTTGGTGCAACGACAGTTTGTTTCTGTTCTTCCAAGGGTTCAATTGGAATGAGCTTTTTCGGACTCTGAATCAGAGAGATCCGCAAACGCTCGTCATGGATCTTTTTGTTGGTCCGTTCGGGGTCGACCTGAGTCCAGCTTTCGCGATAGAGGCGGCTGGTTATTTTGCGTAGAAGACGCTGATCGCTATCGAACCAATCGACTTGGTAGAGTTGTGTTTGTTGGTTTTTGATGGGACGGCGATTAAGGCATTCGCGGTCTTCAACGAGGCACCAAGCTCTTACTTGAAATCGCCCTGACTCCGGGGCCCGCTCGTAAAATATGACTTGGTCATAAACGAGTCGGCCTTGCTGATCATAGAAGTGATTTAGCTCGATGAGATCTACAACCTCTTCGGCTAAATGGTTGCCCTTATGTGATATAGTAGCGCATAGCACGAAACACAATGTGATTGACGTAGGAAACATGACCGCGAACCCTCAATTGAAAACTCCTTGGGTAGATCGAACGTCGTGTGAGACTATCGAGGAGATTACATGAGCCGCGATAAGCAGCGCGGTGGGTCAATCGCTAACGAAAGTGTGCGGTCAAGTTAGCGAACGAACCGAGAGGGCAGGAGAGTTTCCGCGTTACATCATCAGACGATTCTGCAAGCAACCACCTCATATAAAGATAGAACCCGGACCGAATTCGATCGGAAACGAAAACGTAAAGGAATTCGAACCAACGACGATTTCCAGGCTTGGTAGCGTGGACCGAATCCATTCGAAATACCTAATAACAAATCATCGGTTCCCACATCAATAGTAATCCAGTCAAATTCGATCGCTACAAAAACTTCCCGGAAATTTGAGTCTGTAGCCAGATGCGAGAACGCACAAGCGGATCGAATCCCTTGCATCAACGATATACATCTGAGTAGCAAAAAGCCAATGCCACCGGACAAAAATTGTGCAGCCTCTGGCATAGTCGGTAGGCTACCCTAGTCTATACTTTGGTGTGTATTCCGATCACGAACACTTTGCGAGTCGAATCATGAAACAAGCGATTTCTTTGGCCCTGGTTGTCGCCCTACCTCTTCTCGGCTGTTTAACTCCAGTCTATTGCCAAGATGCTCCAGCTCAGCGACGGAGTATGATCGAAAAAGCAATGTCGTTTCTCGGCTCCAGTCAAGCTGAGGACGGTTCGTTTAGTAGCAAGACGGGGCCAGGGATAACCGGACTGGTCGTCGCCGGAATGCTGTCCGTGGATATCCCGGCGGACAAACCCATTGTTGCCAAAGCACTGAAATACTTGGAAAGCACGCGCCACGAGGATGGCGGCATCTATGCACCCAAGTCCACACACGCCAATTACGAAACTTGCCTGGCCATCATGGCTTTTTCGAAGGCCAACCAGGATGGCAAATACACCGACCTGCTTCAGTGTGCCGAGCGATTTGTCAAGAAACAGCAATGGGACGAGGGAGAGGGAATCAAGTCCGACGATGTGACGTACGGAGGAGCTGGCTATGGCAGCAAGTCGCGGCCGGACCTGTCCAACACGGCTTTCTTGATCGATGCACTGCGAAGCGCCGGAGTTCAGGAAGAGGACGAAGCCATTCAGCGAGCACTCGCATTTGTGTCCCGATGTCAGAATCTCGAGTCAGCGCACAACCGAACGGAGTTTGCAACCAAAATCAACGATGGCGGATTCTATTACACACCTGCGTCCGGTGGCGATTCGATGGCAGGCAAAGAGGAGAACGGTGGTCTGCGTTCTTATGCTTCCATGACTTACGCTGGTTTAAAGAGCATGGTCTTTGCTGGAGTGAACAAAGAGGACTTCCGAGTGAAAGCTGCGAAAAAGTTCTTGTTCAACAACTATTCTGTCTCAACCAATCCAGGAATGGGAAGTTCTGGCTTATACTATTACCAGCACACCATGGCCAAGGCTCTCGATGCTTTGGGGGAAAAGGAGTTCAACACGAAAGACGGGCCTCGCGATTGGAAGTCGGAATTACTCGCTCAACTAAAGTCAACACAACACGAAAACGGATCGTGGACCAATCCAGATGCGCGATGGATGGAGGGGGACGCAAACTTGGTAACCGGATATGTGCTGCTAACGTTGGCCTATTTGAAATAGTGTTGAAGCGAGATGATAGCGGTAGGGCGCAAGCCCTTCGGTTTGCGGAACCGGACGGCTCACGCCGTTCCGCCAAGTCTGCGGCCCAGCTTTTTGCAGCCATTGATTCGATAAGGTTAGAAGGGCTTCGAAGTGCCTAGCAACGAACTCAAGCGACAACCGCAGATTCGACTGACGAAGGAGTTGCTCGCCATTGCACTGACTTCCTCGAGCGAAGCGATCTTGATCAAGGATTGCGATGGCGTCATCCTGATCGGCAGCCAGAGGGTGGCTGAGTTTCATAGGTGTTCGGTCGACGATTTGCCAGGACGCAATTCCTATGAAATGCTACCGAAGGAACTCGCGAAGACGATTCGAGAACGCGATCAGCGTGTCATTTCGAGCGGACGAGCTGACTCCGGTGAAGAAACATGGGACTTGGGCTACGAACAGCGAACGCTTTTGGTTTCAAGGAGTCCGATCCGCGATGCGAACGGAGTAAACGTTGGCATCATTACATGCTATACGAACATCTCCAATATCAAACAAG
>JANMNR010000427.1:0-6447 GCA_031368325.1 Pirellula sp. | reverse complement strand
CACGAGTATCGACATGCAGAAAGGCGAAGCCCGAAAACTCGAACATGTCGATATCGATTCGCCGCGTGCAAAGAAAGTCGAGCAGCGACTCAATCAACTGGTCAGGTTCGTGGTTTAAGAAAAAAGCACCATACAGAAGGTTAACCCCGGTGATTCCAATGGCTTCCTGTTGAAGCGCATTTTCGGTGTCGAGCATGCGCACGTGAATAATGATTTGGCTATCTTGGTCCCCAGGGTGGGACTGGAACCGTACCCCCATCCATCCATGGCAGTCGTTGGTACCTTTGAAGTTTCGGGCGGAAACGGTATCGGCAAAAGCGAAAAAGGCGGTCGTGTCACCACGACTGTCCTTAAGGCGTTCCAGGTTCAGCGAATGCTCATGGTCTAGCATGTCCTCTAGTCGTTTTCTGCACACATAACGCTCACACTGGCCATAGATCGCATCGCTAACGGTCATGTCATAGGCGGACATGCTCTTGGCGATCGTGCCAGCAGCACCACCCACGCGGAAAAACCATCGAACAACTTCTTGTCCTGCGCCGATCTCAGCGAAGGACCCATAGCGTCGCGGGTCCAGGTTGACAGCTAAAGCTTTGCGTTCGGTGTTGGGGCGCTCGATTGTTACGCGTTCGGTCGGCATATTCAGTTGATCCAATACGAAATCCAATGCGGAATTAACTGGGGAAATATGGGTCACAACCTTGTGATCCGACCCGCTAAACCTTGTGGGACCGGTAAAAAATCCCGCCTGCCGGCCTTAATTATCGGCGGAATCCCTGCAATCGATTCAGGCCGAACACAAAACTAGGAATTGTGAGTAGAATCGATCAAGAGTCGTTCTTTGAGGCATACAAATAAGACGGAATTGCAATGAGGGAATCAGTCCTACTTAAGTTGTTGTTGCTAGTTGCCTTGACCATTGCAAACGTCGCTGTGGGTGACGATAGCCATCCTGATGCCGCAGGGGCAGTCGAGATCGCAACTTTGGATGCTCCGCTGCAACCGGAACAAGCTGCGGCAAGCATGATTGTTCCCGACGGATTTCATGTCACCTTGTTTGCTGGCGAGCCGGACGTTCAGCAACCTATCGGATTCTGTATCGATGACCGGGGACGATTGTGGGTTGCCGAGGCATACAACTACCCGAATCACGGCACCAAGCCGGGCGATCGCATCGTTATTTTTGAAGATAGCGATGGCGACGGAAAGTTTGACAAACGGAAGGTCTTCTACGATCAACTCAACTATGTGACCGGCATCGAAGTTGGGTTTGGTGGAGTCTGGGTAATGTCGCCTCCATCCTTTTATTTCATTCCGGATCAGAACGGGGATGACGCGCCAGACGGGCCGCCACAGGTGCTGCTGGATGGATTTGGCAATCATGCAAACAGTCACAATCTTGCTAACGGATTCGCATGGGGACCTGACGGATGGTTGTACGGAACCCACGGTCGTACCAACTGGTCGCGAATTGGCAAACCAGGCATTCCTGACGCAGATCGCATTCAATTTGACGGTGGTGTTTACCGTTACCATCCTGTGCGTCATGTTTGGGAGCCCTATGCAGACGGGACGACCAACCCATGGGGTATCGACTGGAACGATGTCGGTGAAAGTTTCGTGACCAACTGCGTCAACCCGCATCTATTCCATGTGATCCAGGGTGCCCACTACGAGCCGTGGCGAAATCGCGAGTCGAGCCGTTATGCGTACGAAAGAATCCCAACTATTGCCGACCATTTGCATTTCATCGGCGGACCAAATGTGCACGAGGGACTTGGTAGCCCCGCGGAGGACGCCGCCGGCGGAGGACACGCTCATTGCGGTACGATGATCTATCTGGGGGATAACTGGCCTGAGAAGTACCGCAACTCAGTGTTGACAAACAACATCCACGGCAAGCGCGTAAACAACGATCTGCTAACCCGGAAGGGCTCAGGCTATGTGGCTTCGCACGGCCAAGACATCCTGCGTTCTCGCGACCCATGGCACATGGGGGTAACGATACAGTACGGACCGGATGGTGGCGTTTATGTTAGCGATTGGTCGGACACAGGGGAATGTCATAGTGTCAAAAATACACAGCGTGAAACAGGGCGAATCTTTAAGTTGACTTATGGCAAGCCGGCTTTTGCTCCAGTGAACATCGCAAGTCTATCCGATAGTGAGCTAGTCGCCCTGCAGATGCATCGAAACGATTGGCAGGTTCGCCATGCCCGGCGGGTGTTGCAGGAGCGCGCGGCAAAAGGCAAAAACATGGAGCAAGTCCATCGGGCACTTTTGGCACAGTTCCACGAGCAGTCCCACGTGCCAACCAAACTCCGAGCGATGTGGGCATTGCAGGTCCTCGGTGCATTTGCCCAAGCTCCGTTGGCTGACAGCTTTTTGATCGATCAACTTGCTCATGAGAGCGAGTACGTCCGAGGTTGGTCGATTCGATTTCTATGTGAAGACTCTCAACCAAAGAAGCGTGTTCTTTCTCGCTTGAATGAGCTGGCCTTACATGATCCATCTCCCTACGTCCGGTTGCAACTCTCCAGTTCGCTTCAGCGATTCCCGCCGTTAGATCGCTGGGCCATCGCGACAGCGCTTCTGCAGCATCGCGAGGACTCAGAGGATATGAACTTGCCGCTGATGAATTGGTATGCAGTTGAACCGTTGATTGATACGGATCTTCAACGATTCTTGGAATTGGCAAAGAAATGCAACATTCCACTAGTTCGTAATCATATCGCTCGCCGAGCCGCTTCGCATAGCCGCAGCACCGAAGCGCTTGAGGCGTTCTCTCTGTTCCTCACAGAGAACGACAGTACATCGTTCCAATTGAATCTTCTGAGCGGGGTCCTGCGTGGGCTTGAGGGACGACGCTCGGTCAGCATGCCCAAAAGCTGGACCGGGGCGTTTTCAGTTCTAAAAGCGAGCCCTGATGCCAAGGTCCGAAACGCAGCGATCGAACTAGCGCTTGTCTTCGACGATCCACGAGCATTAGAGTCTTTGCGGACGATGGCCGCCGATCGAGCGGCGGATTCAAAGGATCGGAACCGAGCGTTGCGATCACTGGTTTCAAAGAAGGCGCCAGAAGTTGCAGCACTTTTACTGGAGCTAGTGGACGAGCCCAGCGTTCGCCGGGAAGCCATTCGCGGACTTGCGGAATTTGAACATGTTGCGACAACGGAAGTTTTGCTGAATAAGTACGCGTCGATGGACAACGAGTCGCGTCAGGATGTATTGCAGACCCTCGCTTCGCGTGCGAACTGGGGCAACAGCTTGCTCGATGCGGTGCAGGCGAATCGCATCGCTCGCAAGGATATATCGGCGTTCACGGCCAGGCAGTTATTGAGCTTAGGGGATCGCGGCCTTACACAACGTGTTGTCGCGGCCTGGGGTGAAATGCGTTCTACGTCGGCGGACAAAGTGAAGCAAATCGCGAAGTACAAAAAGTTCTTGACACCTGACACGATGAAAAGGGCGAACTTAGCTGACGGTAAGGCACTCTTCCTGAAGAACTGCGCGAACTGCCATCGCTTGTTCGGTAACGGAGGAACCATCGGGCCAGAGATCACGGGCGCACAAAGGACCAACATAGAATACATGCTAGAAAACTTAGTCGATCCGAGTGCCGCTGTCGCCAAGGATTTTCAAATGGAGCTGATTCAAACGGACTCAGGAAGAATTATCACAGGTCTGGTCGTCGACGAGACTGAGCTCGCGATAACAATTCAAACGGCGAATGAACGCGTTGTCCTGCCGAAATCGGAGGTTGAGGAAAGGTCGGTTTCCAAACTCTCGATGATGCCAGACGGCTTGCTTCAAACCTTGAGCAACGAGCAAGTGCGTGACCTGATTGGCTACCTCGCAAGCCCGGTACAACCGTAACGATCGTGTTTTAACTCAGAGGTAGGCGCTTTCGCTGTTCGCTTCCCTACTAGCGAGATCGGCCGGTTTTGGCCACCCTCCCAGAGCGAGGGTGGCTGTGTATGGGAAACCGCAAAATAAATAGGACATCGATGGGATAGTTTGTGCATACGAAGCTGGTAGAATAGGTCTCCCGCAATTGTTCCCACCCATTTCTTCCGTCGACAGGTCCCGCGAATGGATCGAAGGCTTCCTACCCTAATACTGTTAGTGATTGGCTTTTTGGAAAGCCATGGGCAGGCGGATGAAGACATCGATTTTTTTGAACGCAAGATCCGACCTGTATTGGTTGAGCGGTGCTACAGTTGCCATTCCATCGAGTCGGGGAAGTCGAAAGGAGGGCTTCGTGTAGATACACACGAAGCCATGCGCAAGGGTGGCGAGTCAGGACCAGCCGTTGTGGCAGGGGACTCTATCAAGAGCCTAATAATAGCTGCCATCAAGTACGAGTCTTCTGAAATGCCACCGGACGGCAAACTATCGGACGTCGTTATTGCTGACTTCGAACAGTGGATTCAACGGGGAGCGATAGACCCCCGCTTGGAATCAGAACTGGGCACGCACGAGGAATTTAACTCGGAGATCGATTTTGAGGCAGGAAAGAAGTTTTGGGCCTTTCAGCCACTTGAGACCAGACCACTTCCTGCCCAAGTGAATGATTGGGGAAATAGTCGAATCGACCGGTGGGTCGGAGATCGCCTACGGCAACGCGACTTATCCCCGAGTCCCAGGGCGCCACGAGAAGTTCTATTGCGACGTGTCTCATTTGATTTGATTGGACTGCCTCCCTCCCCCGAACGTGCGCAATCGTTTCTAAATAATGTCTCAGACGACGCGTATGAAACACTCGTCGATCAACTTCTTAGTGACCCCGGCTTCGGTGAACGTTGGGCTCGACCTTGGTTAGACCTGGCAAGGTACGGTGAAGACCAAGCACACATCGTGGGTGACGATCGTTCCTTGAACTACCCGAACGCATACTTGTATCGAGATTGGTTGGTCAAAGGTCTCAATGACGACCTACCGTACGACGAATTTGTTCGATTACAGATCGCTGCCGACTTGATGGGGCCAGCGGGTGAAGCGAATTTGGCTGCCTTAGGCTTCATGGGTCTGGGACCAAAGTACTATCGCCGCAACTCGCCGGAGGTGATGGCTGAGGAATGGGAAGATCGGGTCGATGTTTTGTCGCGAGGTCTTTTGGGGCTAACGATCGCATGTGCTCGATGCCATGATCATAAATTTGATCCGATTGGCACAGAGGACTACTACGCCATGGCTGGTGTGTTTGCGAGTACGGAAATGTTCAATCGACCACTGCGTCCAGAAACGGAGTTGGGGAAAAATGGGCAAGCGAAATCACCGCTTGAGTCTTTGCATATTGTTCGAGAATCGACGCCAACCGATTTGCACGTCATGATTCGTGGGGATGTTCGGCGAAAAGGGCCGCTCGTTCCGAAACGTTTTGTGAAAGTACTATCCAGTGACGCCATTCCTATGTTGGATCAAGGAAGCGGCCGAATGCAATTGGCACAGGCATTAACACGCTGTGAGAATCCACTCTTTACTAGAGTCTTTGTGAACCGGATATGGCAAGCTGTGTTTGGTCAGGGACTTGTTAAAACAACTAGCAATTTTGGCAAACTCGGAGAACTACCTTCGCACCCAGAACTGCTGGACGATCTATCGATCCGATTTATGGAGAATGGCTGGTCACTCAAATGGCTTTTGCGAGAAATCGTACTGTCTGATGCCTATCGGCAGTCCTCGGTGACCCGCCTCGAGTGCATTGATGTTGACCCGGTGAACGTCACCCTTTGGCGAATGAACCGCAAGCGATTGCCGTTGGAATCTTGGCGTGACGCAGTTCTGTCCGTGACAAGTAGACTCGACAGGTCGGTCGGTGGACCGTCCATCGATCCGAGCCAGCCGGATTGCCGACGGAAAACTGTGTACAGTCAAGTCAGCCGATTGGATTTGAATCGCATGCTCGCGGTTTTTGATTTTCCAGATCCGAATGCGCACAGTGATGGTCGTGTCAAAACAGTCAATCCGCTTCAAAAGTTATTTGTCCTAAACAGCCCTTTTATGAAGACGCATTCCGAGGCGCTCAGCCAACAATTGGAGTTGGTTGCAACTCATCCAGTTGACCGAATTCGTTCAACCTACCAAATTCTTTTTGCACGCCAGCCTAGCGATGTTGAGATGTCCGATTCGCTCGAGTTTCTAAGTGGCGAGAATCCATCGTGGGTTCAGTGGGCGCAAATCATGCTTGCAACTAATGAGTTCGCGACTATCGACTAAGTACAGGATCCAGATATGTCAAACACATCCCCCTTTGATTTTGGTCCGACCTCACGTCGTCAGTGGTTGCAACGAGCGGGGGGTGGATTCGGAGCATTGGTGTATTCCCTGAAAAATCCGCTTGTCGTTGGGCTGATCACCAGCGCGGAGCGATTGATCCAGGTGCGCCGCAACAGGTTGCTGTCACTCAATCAGGCGCCCGAAACCGATTATGTTGATGCCGATGCT
>JANMNR010000398.1:0-1830 GCA_031368325.1 Pirellula sp. | reverse complement strand
CGTGCACCGCGACATCAAGCCCGACAACATTTGGATCACGCTTGAGAACGACGTCAAACTTCTCGATTTCGGATTGGCTCGAGCGTTGGATGACCCAGACCATCTAACCACTTCGGGCGGGCTTCTTGGAACGCCCAATTATATGTCTCCCGAACAGATCCAAGGTCAAACACTAGACGCCCGAAGCGATCTGTTTAGCGTCGGCATTGTTCTCTATGAGATGCTTACCGGCGAGTTACCGTTTCATAAGAACAATTTGTTTTCGACGATGATCTCGATCGCAAACGATTCCGTTAAGCTGCCGCCAGAGTCTTGCAACCTACAGATTCCGAGCCACCTTGAGAGACTCTTAGTTGACTTGCTCCAAAAGACAGTCGACGAGCGAGTTCAGTCAGCAGCGGAACTCATCGAGCGACTCAGCGAGTCGCAACGGACAGATTCAGCGGGAGAACGCGATTTCGTTGGGATGCAAAATCCGGTTCAAGCAGTCGGTCGCAATGCTGGCCGCAATCGCAACAATAGGAGTGGCTGGAAAGTCATCGCTGGTGCTGTCTTGGGTGTCGCAGCCACGTTGATGGGAGTGTTCCTTGTCGACCAACAGAACAAGGGGACGTTGGTCGTTCGCACGGACGATCCGGCGGTGGAAATCCAAATTGCCAAAGAGAAGGTCACTATCAAGGATCCATTAACTGGCCGAACGTACGAAATTCGAATCGGCGAAACGCCACTTCATGGCGGAGTTTATCAACTAGAAATGTCCAACGAGGCAGGCGACTTACGATTCTCGTCACGAACCATCGCGATTCGACGGGGCGAGAAAACCATCGTCGACGTCGAGTTGCAGCCGAGCAGTGCACTGGCGACTGAGCTACCTGGTCCGGTCGGCGGTGTGGCTCCTTCACCTGAAAGCAAAGCACTAATGAGTGTTGCAGATCGATCGTATGACCCTATTGCGAGAGATAAGTTCCGCGATGTGTTGACAACACTGCGTAGCTTGCCACCGAAGGAGCTTGAGGAAGCTACCTTTGGTTCCCAATCCAAGCAGTTGTTGCCTGGGGTTAGCAAATGGTCGATCATCCCTTCTTCGTCAAATGAAAGTCGGACAATCGCCAAGAATTCAGATGGCTCGTTCGTTGCGTCGGGTGACGGAAACTACCTCCTCATCAAGAGTGGAACTGGCGAGACCAAGCACTGCTTACCTGCCGCTGGGCCGATCGTCGGAGTAAATTTTTGCGAGCTCTATCCAAATCTGGTTGCAGCCATGGTGTATTTGCCAACTTCATTGGATCGAGAAGTAGAAGAGAAGAAAACAAGTGTAGCACGGCACTCCGTGCCGTTGAGAATCAATACCCCACCCAGCTATTGCATCTATATATGGCGACTCGATTCGGGCAACGCTCATTTGATTCATCGCTTCCCTGCGAGCACGTGGGGCATGGCGTGGGACGGCGGCTATCGTCTCGCGTATCACCGCGGCGAAAAACTCTGTATGTTCCGATTGGATCTAGGGGAGTCGTTTGAAATAGATGGGGCACAAACTGAGACTTTTCAAGCCAACGCGATTTCCCCTCAAGGGCGTTTCCTTGCAACTCAGAGTTTCAGTTCGGGGCAAGCTGCAGTAAATCTTTGGGATTTGCATCGTGGTGAGTTTGCATTCTCTGTGTTGGATGGTACCGACCCGGCATGGGGTGAGGACCTCGATCAAGTCGCCGTTCGTAATGGGCGAACGGGTAACCGCGAGATTTGGAGCTTAGAGAAACGAGACAAAGTACAAACGATTGAACTGCCAATCGCTACTAACCCAAGTCCTCAGTCGCCGGAACGGATTCT
>JANMNR010000389.1:0-5283 GCA_031368325.1 Pirellula sp. | reverse complement strand
GTCAGCTATGATGTGATGACGCCTTCTGCCGCGAGAGGGATATTCGAGGCTATCTACTGGAAGCCCGAAATTGTTTGGTGTATCGACCGCATTCATGTGCTCGAGCCAATTCGTTTTTCGAACATCCGCCGAAACGAGGTTGCCTCAAAGGTTCCATCTGGTTCCGTATCGTCCGTGATGAAAAGTGGAGGGAGCCTTGCGCTCTACATTGAATCGGAACGCCAGCAACGAGCATCGATGGTTTTGCGCGATGTCGTTTATGTAGTGGAGGCGCATTTTGAGATTCGGAAAGGCGATGACAGTTTACAAAAACACTCGGAAATGTTCAAGCGACGGGCAGCAAAAGGTCAGTACTTCCATCATCCATATCTCGGCTGCCGCGAATTTCCAGCAAGCGTCGAATTAGTAACGGATGGCATTCCAAACTCGAAGCTCGAGGGAACAACAGATTTGGGATGGATGTTGAACGACATCGATTTCAAAGACGACATGAAGCCGATTTTCTTTCGAGCGATGATGAGCGATGGCGTGATCAATGTTCCCTCGCTTCATTCAAATGGATCGAAATCATGATCCTGCAATTTTTGGATTCGTACTATCAACGGTTGGCATCGTCCGGGGACGATTCATTGGTTCTGCCGGGATATAGTCGACAGAATATTACGTTTTGTATTGTGCTGAAGACGAATGGTGAGTTGGTCGACATCACCGATGAGCGTGATGCGGCTGGAAAGAAACCAGTGGCGAAAAAGATGCAAGTTCTCGGTGCATCTAAGCCGTCGGGCAGCGGTATAAACCCATGCACGCTCTGGGACAACATGGCGTATTTGCTTGGGTTCAAAGTCGATGACGATAAGCCAGAAAGAACGCGACAAACCTTTGATGCATCCCGAGATTACCATTTGGCATTGAAGAGCGAAATCAATGACCCAGAGTTTGAAGCAGTCTGCCAATTCATGTCCGCTTGGAATCCGGAGCGAGCCAAGGATTTTCCCGTGCTAAAAGAGTTATCTACGGGATTCGGTTTATTTCGAATAGTCAGTGAAAGTCACTTCGTACATGAATCAAAGCGTGTAAGCGATTGGTGGAGTTCGAAACTTGTCGAGCAAGAGGAATTGCCTGACGGCAAATCGGCTGACGCCCATGGAGAAATGCAGTGCTTGATTTCAGGGAAGCGTGCGGCGATAGCGCGGATTCATGAGCCGAAAATTCAAGGTGTCAATGGTGCGCAATCCGCTGGCGCGCTGCTAGTGAGTTTCAATTTTGATGCGGCGGAGTCCTACGGTCGCAAACAAAGCTTCGTTGCGCCGGTCAGTCAAGAAGCTTCGTTTCGGTATTCGGTAGCTCTGAATAAACTACTTGATCGCGGCGGCGGCCGACGTCTTCAAATAGGCGATGCGACGACCGTTTTCTGGACTGCAGAATCGGCACCGATCGAGAACTCTTTTACTGGATTGCTCGATCCGGGCACGGTAGAGGACGAGGGGCTAAAGGTTAGACTTCTGAAGACACTTAGCAAAATTAGCAAGGGCGAATTCCCGAGCGAACTCGGTGAGCCTCAAAACGACTTTTATGTTCTCGGTCTTTCCCCCAACGCTGCGCGCATCTCAATTCGATTCTGGTGGCGAGGTACGATCGAGCAAATCGTTCGAAACATCGGTCTTCATTTTCAGGACTTGGCAATTGCGAAACCTCCCAATGCCCCAGAGTATCCTGCCCTGTGGCAGATATTGGGGGAAACAGCGCGCGAATCAAAGGATATCCCGCCGAACCTCTCTGGAGCCATCATGCGATCGATTTTAGAAGGGATCGATTATCCATCCGTGATGTTTCAATGTTTGATGCGACGAATCAAAGCTGATTCAGACATTCCTACCATTCGAGCAGCCGCAATAAAAGCCTGCTTGAATCGCTCGTTCCGACTTAACTCCAGTAGTTCCGTATTATCAAGGAGCCTAGAAATGTCACTCAATAAAGACCGACCCGAGATCGCTTACCAACTTGGGAGGCTATTTGCGATACTTGAAAAGACGCAAGAGGACTCATCTGGCGGTTCTCTCAATGCAACGATCAAAGACCGCTTCTTTAGTGCTGCGTCGGCAACGCCTGCAATGGTTTTCCCTCGGTTAATTCGATTGAATCAGCATCACGTCGGTAAGCTATCGTCCAAAGCCTTCCAAGTCAGCGCTGAGAAAAGGACACAAGAAGTTTTCGACCGAATCGATTCATTCCCTAGTCATCTCAACATGAAAGAACAGGGTTTGTTTGCAATCGGTTACTATCACCAGCGCCAGGACTGCTTCACAAAGAAAGAGAAAGATCCAGTCGCATCAGACGCTGCGTCTTAAATCGCAAGCTGCTTTCCCAGCCCAACATCCTTTGTTCTTGACCTACTAGCATTTCAGAAAGCCCGCTACTCATGAATCGTTACGATTTTGTCTATCTATTTGATGTCATCGATGGAAACCCAAACGGCGATCCAGATGCAGGCAATTTGCCTCGTGTCGACGCCGAAACTGGGCAGGGATTGGTGACTGACGTATGCCTCAAGCGTAAGATCAGAAACTATGTTGGCTTGACACACGGCGAGAAGCCTCCGTATGAAATCTACGTCAAAGAACGTGCGATTCTCAATGACCAGCACAATCGCGCGTGGTTAGCTATTGAGCCAAAGGCCGACGATAAGACCAAAAAGAACTTGCCAAAAGACAAAGAAAAAGCCAAGCAGCTTGTCGAATGGATGTGCAAGAACTTTTTTGACGTTCGCGCTTTTGGAGCCGTAATGACGACAGGTGTAAACTGCGGTCAGGTTCGAGGGCCAATTCAGTTTTCGTTCTCGCGAAGTATTGATCCAATCGTTTCGGCAGAGCATGCAATCACGCGATGCGCCGTGACCACTCAAGCGGAATCGGATTCACAGGAAGGAGGGAATCGAACGATGGGGCGCAAGTTTACGGTTCCGTATGCCCTTTATCGATGTCATGGTTTTTTCAATCCTCATCTTGCTACTCAAACGACCTTTTCCGAAGACGACTTGCTGCTGTTCTGGAGAGCCCTGGAAAACATGTTCGATACAGATCGATCAGCCGCGCGTGGACAAATGTCAGCGAGAAAACTGGTGGTATTCAAACACAAGGACGCGCTTGGAAATGCGCCTGCACATCGATTGCTAGAACGCGTCAAAGTTGGTTGTTCTTCGGGTGAAAAACCGCCACGAAATTACGAAGACTACGCAGCATCGATCTCGATCGATCGGCAGGATCTACCGGAAGGGATCGAAATCATCGAAGCCTTTTAGTCGATCTCGTTTGGCTTCACCGCTTCGAAGGTGAATATTCGTGATTCGCTGGCAGGTGGACCAGTGAATCGAATCTTCCATCGAGAAGACTTTCCATCGATCACCGTTTCCAACTCGCCGTGGCTGGCATGAATCGTTTTGGGTTCGCGAAAGATCGCAAAATCCGGACCGAGTTGACCGACTTCGAATTTTTCGTCTTCCACGTACAAATGCAGTTTTACATCCGCGGAAAAAGTGCCGTTGGCTTTTGCAATCATGTTTTCTCCACTAATCGAACGTCGGGTTGAGGAATACCAGATCGCGAATAACGCGACGGTTGAGTCCTGCTTGGGCGTCGGTACTCAGGGTAGCGTTTTTGTCTTTCTTAAACTATCCCAGAACAAGCGATTTGCAGTCAAGTTTCACGAACGTGATCAGGCATACGTTCGAGAAAGAGACGTGTACTTGCGTCTTCGCGATCTAAATATCGATTCCGTTTGCGGCCATATGGTCCCTCAGCAACTGTCATACGAAGACGATTTCCTCGCAATCGGCATGACCATTGTCAGCCCGCCATTTTGTCTTGATTTCGGTGGTGCCTATTTGGACTACCCGCCCGATTATTCTGCCGAAGTCTGGGCGGATTGGAGAGCTATGAAGGCGGACGCATTCGAGGATAGCTGGCCAAAAGTGGAATCGATTCTCGCTGAGTTTCGGAGACACAAAATCTACATTGCGGACGTCAATCCTGGGAATATTCGGTTTGGATAGACATATGTACACCGATGAGCAACTTGTTCCGATCTCTGCGTTACAGCATCTCGTTTTTTGTTCGAGACAATGTGCCTTGATTCATGTAGAACGCGTTTGGAGCGAGAATGCCTTGACGGCGGAAGGGCAATTGCTGCACAAGAAAACGAACACCGCCCGCGACCAATCACATCAAGGCATGCGAATTGCTCGAAGCCTGAGCTTGGTATCTCGACGATTGGGGCTGGTGGGACTGACTGATGTAGTTGAGTTTAAGCCACCGATCGAGTCTGCAAATCCTGTACGCCCGGCAGCATCTCTCGCTGCTTTACTTAAGAATACGTCGCCGGAACGATTTGTTGGTTGGTCGATAACACCGATTGAATACAAACGGGGAAAACCAAAGACAAATCGAATTTGGGGAGACTGCGACCGCGTACAATTGTGTGCACAGTCGCTGTGCCTCGAAGAAATGCTCTCAGTCGAGATTCCAACCGGACAGATTTTTTATGGGGAAAAGCGTAGACGTCTAGATGTCGAATTTGACGCAGCTCTTCGCACTAGGACTGAGCAACTATGTCTTGAGCTCCATCAACTTTTGAACTCAACGCAACTTCCGCAACCAGTCAATGATCGTCGTTGCAAAAGGTGCTCCTTGATGGAGACATGCATGCCCGGTCAATCACAAGCCAAAGAAAAAGCCAGTTCCTGGATCCAAAAACAAATTGCTAGTCAAATCGACGAGCTACCATGAAACAACATCTCAATACTCTTTACGTATCCACACAAGGTGCCTACCTAGCGAAAGATGGCGCGGCGATCGCGGTTCGCATTGAGAAAAAAGTTCGATTGCGGCTGCCGCTACATAACTTAGACGGCATTGTTTGTTTTGGAAGAGTTGGCGCGAGTCCGTCCCTGATGGCCGCCTGTGCAGAAGCGGGTGTGAGTATCTCATTTATGTCAACGTACGGAAAGCTTCAAGCTCGCGTGCTTGGATTTACTTCTGGAAATGTACTACTTCGCCGGCAGCAGTATCGCATGAGTGATTCTCCTGAATCTTCATTGTCGATCGCTCGTTCGATTGTATTAGCAAAGATTGCCAACTGCAGAACAACGTTGCTTCGCAGCGCACGTGATTCCAAGGACCCAAGTAAAGAAAAGGTTCTTAGGAACTCTGCGCAAAGACTGAAATCAAGTTTGCATCAAGCAAATGCCATATTGAACATGGATGCATTGAGAGGGATCGAAGGGGAGGC
>JANMNR010000375.1:0-11255 GCA_031368325.1 Pirellula sp. | reverse complement strand
AAAGGCCCACCTGTTCCCATCCCGAACACAGTAGTTAAGCTTTCGGAGCCGATGATAGTGCCCACCAGTGCGAAAGTAGGTATTGCCGGATTTTTTAACAACAACAAAGCCCGATTGCAGAAATGCAATCGGGCTTTTTTTGTGCGCACAGAGCGAGAGAGCACAACGGTTGTCCTCAACTGCTCTTAACCAGCGACTCCAGCTCCGCAACGTATCAACCCAACGCAGTTTTGACCCCATCTCCCGAATGGAGAATGCAGAGGCGTAGAGGACAGAGAGATTTGCGCTGCGATTTCTTTGCTTTGAAACCAAGAAAAATCGGGGTGGTCGATCCTGAATCTCACTCCCAGAACAGTTGAGGACAACTGGTCTACGCGTTGGCTTCGCCAATCGTCTTGTCGTGATTTACTCGAATTTATCGGAGTCGATTACCGATTTCTCGATTTTGTGCACCATGTCCGCAGCTTCGAGGAGCGAGGACATCATGCGTTTTAGAACAGGTTCGACTTCGGCAAGGCTCTGCGAGTGGAAAGTTTTGGCTGTCTCATCGTTCCAGTTTTCTTGGATGGCTTCAATGTTTTCGTGCCATTGGCTCAGCGTACTTTGCAATCGACTTCTGCAACCAGTAAGGTCGTTTCGGCATCGTGTATCCATATTTGCGGGTTTGTTTGCGAGCGGAGAGTTGCATTCGTTCGTAGATTCCAACGTCCCTTTAGCATACATTGGACGTGGCGAGCACGCCGCAGCGTACGGCTTGGATCGGATACAATTCAAAACAAAACGTGTTACGGGAGTCGAGAAATTCGGCATGCAATAGTAGGTTCGAGATGACGCAATCCGAAGGAAACAGTTTTGAGCTGCAGGACGACGACAATACGCCAACCAAGCAGCTTACATCTGCCGTAAATTTGTCGGAAAATTCAGATGAGATTTATCAGCTAGGGGCGGGTAGCCGCATCGGCAGGTATGTCATTCGAAAACGAATTGGATCTGGTGGATTCGGTGTCGTATTCGTCGGCGAAGACAGTGCGTTAAAGCGTGATGTATGCATCAAGATTTCTCGAACGATCGAATCCTCTGAGCGAAGCAAACAGTTTTCCTTAATCGCAGAAGCGAGATCTGCCGCGAGCCTGGACCATCCGAATGTGGTAAGGGTTTTTGATACGGGTGTTTGGAATAGTTACCCCTACCTGATTATGGAGTACGTTGCTGGTGTCACTCTCGGGCATGAGTTGGCCGTCTCGCAACCCATCTCCATACAAAGAGCATTGATGCTGATGAAGCAAGTTGCGTTAGCCCTTTCGCATTTGCACAGCAAGGGCCTAATCCACAGGGATCTCAAGCCCGCCAACATCTTGATTGGTGAGGGGGACACGGTAAAGCTCACGGATTTTGGATTGGCGCTTTCGGATGACATGCCTGCATGGAACAAACAGCAAATCGTGGGCACGCAGCGTTACATGGCTCCTGAGCAAGTTCTCGGAGAAACCCATCGGCTTGATGGACGAACGGACATTTGGGGATTCGGTGTTGTGTTGTATGAGTTGCTTACTTCCAAGCCGCCGTTTCGCGCGACAGATCCGAAGGCACTTTTCCATGGCATATTGAAAGGGGACGCACCGTCTCTTCGGCAACGCAGGCCAGACGTACCGCAAGCTTTGGATCAATTTTGCTTGCGATGCCTATCGCAGTGTATGTCGGATCGTTTTCAATCGGCGACCGAGTTGTTGGAGGATCTTGAAATGGTCCTAGTCAGCTTAGGCGATTCGAACACAACCGCTCCGCACCTGACGAGCCCGTCACAAAATATCATGCCAGCCAATCCCGCTGCGATCCAAGATGGGAGTGGGAACTCCGCGAACTCAAATCAAACTGCTGGCTCGACGAACAAGCTCTCCCAAACCGAACAACATCATGGGACCCAATCAAGCGGATTCAGTCTTGGACAATCGGACCTAATCCCCATCGTTCCTCGGGGACTGCAGTCCTTTGATGATGAGGACCATTGCTTCTTCTTGAAACTGCTGCCAGGACCCCGCGCAGCGCAAGGCACTCCATTGTCGTTGCGATTTTGGAAGAACTGGGTTGCCAATCGAGACGGCGAACGTGCGCAGAGTGTTGGAGTGCTTTATGGTCCCAGTGGGTCGGGCAAGAGTTCTTTCATCAAAGCGGGTTTGATTCCCGAGATTAGGCAAACAACCAACACGGTTTACGTCGACTTTACTGTAGAGCGGCCGATCGAAGCGCTTTTGTCCCGGCTTCATAGGTGTTTCCCGGAAAGCACAGCGCGTACCGATTTGGCGTCCACCTTGGCGTTCATTCGAAAACAGGCGTCGAGCAAAACAACTTTGATCGTCTTGGATCAGTTTGAGCAGTATCTGGCAAATACGCCCCTCAACTTACAACACGAGTTGGTGCAATCGCTAAGGCAATGCGATGGGGCGGCATTGAAGGCAATCTTGTTGGTTCGAGACGATTTTTGGAATTCGATAAGTCAATTCATGCACTTGTTGGATTCCTCGTTATCCGATCAACGCAATGCAATGAGTCTGCCGTTGTTAAACACGCAGCATGCCGAACGCACTTTGGAAGCAGTCGGTAGAGCGTATGAGTGTCTTCCTGTGGCGTCAGAGTCTATCACGGACGTACAACGCTCCTTTATCGAGCTAGCCGTTCAGCAGTTGTCCCAGGAAGGCACCGTTGTTTGTGTTCGTCTGATGATGTTTGCTGAGCTCATGCGAAAGCATCCGTGGGAGCCGAAGACGCTAAGCCGACTAGGAGGTATGGACGGAGCCGCAAGAAAGTACCTGGAGGAATCGTTTGATGCCCATTCCTCGCCGATTTCGCGTCGTTCGGTAGCGCCCATTTGTCGCGAAATACTCCGAGCATTACTTCCCAAATTGCCTGTGGAAACCAAGTCCTTTGCAATGTCGAAGCAGTCATTGAGTGATCTTGTTTGCCAAACCGAATCCCGTGTGGAATTCGACCAAGCCATCGGCGTTCTTGAAAAAGAGTTGAGATTGATTTCTGCTGTCGGCCAAGGGAGCGATGGACAACCGCTCTATAGCTTGACACATGACTATTTAGTGAAACCGGTCAGGGATTGGATCTATGAGCACGAACAATCAACTTGGCAGGGGAGGGCCCGCAGCAAGCTGACTTCACTAGCCGCTCGCTATGATCGTGAACAATCCCATCGTAACTTGCCATCGGTTTTTGAATGGTTTGCGATCCAATCATCGGTTGCATCCGCTCGACGAACGGATTTAGAAAAGCGGTTAATGCGATCCGCAAGCCGAGTGGTCTATGCCAAGCTGATTTCGTTTGTGGCTGCTATTACCATTTTGTTGAGCGGGGCCTGGATTGTCGTCCGGGCACAAAACGAAGTTTGGCAATCGGAACGAAGCAAGGCCATATCTGCCGTGGACCTTTTCCTGGCTTCCAAACCGGATGGTCTTGAAACGGCCCACAAGGGACTGCTTGATCTTAATCGCAGTGCATTTCTTGTGTACGAAAGTAAGCGATATCTGGGTGAGCCGGATTACGACCGACGTTTAACATTTCTCGGAGCCATGCTCGGAGCCCGTTTGGAACCAGATCGTTTGGTAAAAGCAGTGGACGAATCTGAGATGGCTGTGCAAGCCATTTGGAAAATCGCATTCCAAAATCTGCAATTGAGGGATACTGCCTTGAAAGCAAGTTCCTTCGCCGCGGGGTTTTCTCCTCGAATGCACTGGCTGTTTTTGGCCAACGATGACTTCCGGACGCTAGATGCGATTGAACTTAGTAGTGAACCAAGCCCGATTGTGTTGTGCCACCAGATCGTTGCATGTGCACTTGCTGAGCCCGAATCAGCACAAGTTTGGAATACGGCGAAGCTTGAAGAAATGGTTGCGCAAAAACCTTTGAGCTCAGAGTTGCATGCCCTCACGACGTTGCTGCTCGGTTTAGTTTCTCCAGCCGATCCAGTCCTGCCGAAACGCATTGAGATCCAGTCGGTTGCAAGTCAAGCTTCGATTGCAATGCCAGCCCAGTGGTATATAGAAAAATCAAAAACCAAAGTCGTTGAATTTGCAAATCCGGAATCTGACGATTCAGACTGGAGAATTGAAAGACCATTGCCTGGTGTGTCGATACCTATGATTCGGCTGGCGCCTGGTGCCATGGCGATTACAACAGGCGGCAAAAAGGGAGGTTCGAATTCAAAGCCGTTACTCATTGTGATTGACGAGGGTATCTGGGTGGCGCAAGAAAGGGTCTCTTTCGAGTTGGTAAGCCGATTCTATGATTCGCTCCCGAACCAGTCTGAATTCGAGATTCGCGACAGAAAAGGGGTAGGGGCTTTTACAAGTACAAAAGCGGTTTACATGTTTTGCAATTGGCTCAGTACCGCGGCTAACTACGAACCAGTATATAAAATCGGAGATTCCGCTGATCCTGAAATCGAATCGACATCGGTCAAAAAACCTAACGGATTCAGAATTGCGACCCTTCATGAACGGCTTTACATCGCAACATGCGCAGAGCAATCAGAGGTGCTAGAGGAATTGTATTCGAACGAGAAAATGTTCGACAGTGTTCGCTCTAGACCGGTAAACTTCTTGACAGAACATCGCGACGAGTTTTTATCAACTCCAAATCCCTGGGGCTTCAAAAACCTATTCAGCTTTCCCGCCGAGGTCAATGCGATCGATGGAGATTCAAGGGAACTGGTGAATTCGACTCCAAGCGACACTCCAATGCGCAACCTTTCGTTCATACAAACTACGGAGTCAAGTATCGGTGCAAATTGTCTTCGATTGGTCCGTGGACCAATCGAACAGTAGGAACAAGAGATACTGCTTTGCCTTTTTTGGCACGAATTCGCACCCTATTGGAGGGCGTTTATGACAGCCTCAATACAGAGGCGGTAACATTCGTCACATTCGTCTTCGGATGGATCAGAAGCCGATTTTCGAAGTGCTGCCTTCGCTAGACAATCGTTGCGGCTGTTTTCACAATCACCGGGTGAGGCTGGTTGTAGAGGAGGGCAAACGTATGGCTCTTCTTCATACGCCAGTGCGTGAGTTGCGCCACAGGGATTGCACCCATCGATACATCGGCATCGCTTGCTAGCGGCAATACTCATGCAGTTTCTATAAAATTCTGGATTATTTGGGTACTTCAAACGGAGTTTTTCGCAGGTGCATACGAATTGTTGATAGTCGACATTGCACTTTGTCACACACGGACTTGTACAAACAGGTTGAGGATTGCAGTGGCTGGAGCACTTGTGGACCGGTGGACACTTTGCTTTACAGATTTTACTTCTCAATCTTGCGAGCAAGCCATCGCCTGCTTGCGCCTCTGACGCAACAGAGCCGATTAACATCAACGCCAAAAATGCTGCACTCAATTTGGAAACCCAGTTCATGTTGCACCTCAATAGATTGAAATAGATAGGACTGGCATTCAGTCCAACCGAATGCTACACCCTAAGCAATTGAAATTTGCGATGCAATACCCCGCAGGCGGACTTTCTGCTGTATTTGTGACGCTTCTCGCGAATCTCCATCATCGTTACCCTCCCAACGAAGTTGGGAGGATCGAAAAACGAACCAAAAGTGCGTTGTTCTGGAATCGCAAGGTTTGCTCCGTAAAACTTGCTTGGATCACGCCTATCTTGCGGCGAGAAGTGTCAAATTTGTTGCTAGGTCGTTCGTCGTTCCTTCTAGTCTTCGAAAGGTGCTCGCATCGAGACTTGCCGTCAGCAAAAAAGGTAGAACGAGACAAGAAGTCGTAACGCTGGAATGACTTTTTTGTTCGTGAATGTATACTCAAGTCCGCAACGCAACCGCATTGAAATCCGTTTTCAGCGGCATTTTGCGTTTTTTGCTCCACCAAAAAAGCAATCCCACATGTCGCAATTGGTACATGAATCGTCTAAGCGCATCATTGCCAATATTGAAAAGGCAATTGTTGGCAAGCGAAAACAACTGGTACTTTCGTTGGTGTCTTGGTTTTCCGGCGGACACATCTTGTTGGAAGACGTTCCAGGTGTAGCGAAAACCATGCTTGCCCGAGCGTTGGCCGCCAGCGTAGGCTGCGTATTCAAACGTGTTCAGTGCACGCCAGATTTGTTGCCCAGCGATATCACCGGCGCAGCCATTTTTAATCAAAAGACGAGCGAGTTCGAATTTCGGCCCGGGCCATTATTTACCAATATTTTGCTCGCAGACGAGATCAATCGAACGACACCTCGGGCGCAATCCGCGTTGTTGGAAGCCATGGCTGAATCGTGCGCCACGATCGACGGAGTGACGCATAAACTCCCCAACCCGTTTCTCGTTATCGCGACGCAAAACCCAATCGACCACGAGGGAACATTTCCTTTGCCGGAAGCGCAGCTGGATCGCTTCTTCATGAAGTTCTCGCTTGGCTATCCGTCTATGGAAGAGGAGTTGCGAATGATGCAAATGCTGGAAAAAGAACATCCCATTCATTCGCTCTCGAGCGTTGTTTCGGCCGAGGAGATTGTTCAGGTGCAACAATTGGTTAAGCAAGTGTATGTTGATCCCAAAGTGCGTCAGTACATGCTGCAGATCGTCCACGAAACGCGATCGCATTCCGATTTGGCACTGGGAGGTGGCCCGCGAGCCACGATCGCTATTTTTCGCGCGTCGCAGGCCATGGCAGCTATCCGTGGTCGAAACTATGTGCAACCGGACGACGTAAAGAAGACGATCGCTCCTGTTATGGCGCATCGTTTGATCTTGAGACCAGAGAGTCGTTTGCGTCGCATGACGGGCGAACAAATTCTCGATAGCATTGTCGCTGAGATTGCAGTTCCGATGTTGGAAGAGCAAAAAGCCTGAGCCAAGCTCGACGCATCGTCGAGGGCCCGCAATCGAGCGGCAGATTGGGCTTTGCGAACTTGGCCGGAGGAGTGTTTGACATCTTGGACGATCGTATTTCGTCCAAGACGCAGAACGATATCAACTGATATCAGGTTACTTCGGGGCTGAGTTGAGCATGAACTCGAGCATGGCTTTGCGAGTTGGGTCGTTTGCGTTTTTGATCTCGCTCGCAATCGTGGAGTGATTGCGATCTTGGATCTTCTGCCCGATGATACGTTTGTTCTTGGCGTCTTTCATCAAGGCCACAAAGTAGGCGTTTTCTTCTGCACGAGCGGGTAGATCACCGTCGGCGTATAATGCCAAAATGGGTGGGGTGTCAGCGCGTGCGAAGTAGACCGGGGCAGCTTCATCTGCCGTGATGGTGTGCTTTCCAATACCTCGTTCCTCGCGCACCGTATAGTGAGTCATCGTCTGACCGCTCACCGAAAGTACTCCCGCAATGTCGTTCGCTGCTGCTCCGATGTCCGTCAGGTAGTGCGGATCCATGGCCAACATCAATGCTAAGTAGCCGCCAGCGGAATGCCCGCCCACGAAGACCTTCTTGGAATCACCACCGTGCTTGGGCATCTGTTGTTTAACCCACATCACCGCTGCCGCAGCATCTTGAATGTAGGCTGGAAAAGTTGCCTTGGGACTGAGACGATAGTTTGGAACGACGACCGCGATTCCGATTTCCGCAAAACTCGTTGCGAACAAAGCAGCGTCAACAGAATCACCAGACAACTTAGGACTTTTATCCCCATTCTTCAGGCCGCCGCCATGAAACCAAATCAACGTCGCAAAGTCCTTTTTCTCTTTAGGAAGATAGACATCTAACTTGCAACGCTCGCGTTCGTATTCGCTCAGCTCACCTCTAGTCCGATATGGCAAGTCCGCGAGTAACTCCACCTCAATTCTTTTCGGATCTTCGGCGACTGAGGTGTTGGCAACGAACGCAACGAGGAGGATAATTCTGAATGCAAACGTGACCATGCTGATCCTGTGGCGTTGGGTGCTTCGTAGGCCGAATTCTTCTTGCCCACGAGTGTTTACTGGCAAGGCTCAGTTTATCAAATGAAGCGATTGCATGTGTGACGTTTGCGTTGATTCAGGTCGCGGATCTGCGTCCGTCTGCTCGGATCCAATGACGGCTCCTTCCTTCTTCGAACGAGCGATTCAACTTACTCCGGCGACGGGATTCCTTACTTCGATTTTAAATCGTACGAAACGTTTTCCAACGCTTTATCGCCGACGTCAAGAGCGAGAGTGCTCTTGACGTTATATTTGTCTGGAATGATTTCCTTCATTATGTCCGTCATCGGACTCTTTGGGTCCTCTTCGTAAATGCGTTGCTCCCCGATTTTTTTGCCAGAGTTGATAATCACAGTCAACTTGCCCTTTGGGAGGCGAGTTGCGAACTTCCCCTCATCAATCGACGCGTCGACAGAGGGTGTCACGCTATCCGCTGGCATAAATCGGATGGTGCCTTTCGCGAGGGCAGTACCGTCCAGCGTAACTGTGCCCTTGGCGGAAACTAGTCCATCCGAAGTTGCTGACCCGCAACCGCTCAGAATTGCTGCGACGCAAATAAATCCAATCCCAAGGGCACGTCGTAACATCAATGTCTTTCTTTCTAAATGGAACGATAGATTGGGCACCTTTTGCCCCAGAAGTATTCAATTGCGGGAACGGCGATGCTTAGTTGTCGGATGCGACTTCTCCACCATTGGCAGTTCCAATGGCACGCCAAATTAGGACGTCTATCGAGTCCGAAACGAATCGAGTGGAGACGTCAGCATTAACTACGTTAACCCCTCCGGTGTGCCGACTGCGCGCCGACCGGTAAACTGTGGCCGCAGCACTTGCGGTTTGAACGGCAGGTGGATTATCTGGGTACAGTAAAGGACGAACGTACCAAAGTCGATCCGTCCCTTTGTTGGGGCCATTGATCGTCCAAAATTGACCACAGCCTTTGTCGTCATTCAAGAAGTCCCCGCGGACATCGTAATCATTATCGCGTTTGGCCATAACGCACTCCGAGAGGAGCATCGTATTAGAAAGCCCATCGGTGATCGAAGAAAAACGAACCTGACGCGGCTGATTTCTACTTGCAAAATCAGTGTATCCAAAGGGAGCTAAGCCCTTGTTGGGATCTTGAATAGGGTCGGTCGCATCGCGCGGGATACCAATGTTTCCCCAATTGATAACGTAGTTGCCACGCGACCGCCAATACGTATCTCCTTGCCAAAGTGCCGTTCCTCGATCGCTCGGGCAAAAGTACATACCGGTCGTTTGAGCATAGATTCCCGTAGTCGTATTCTGGACCGTATTAGGAACTTCATAGAAATGTTTGGTTTCATTGAATTGTGCCGTCATATTCCCTTGTTCGACGTACGGCCATATTAGAACGACCCAAGTCCTCCTTGGATTGCTTCGATTTCCTTCTGGAAGCTGCTTTCTCGCGGACTCGAAATTGTGCATTGCAAGTCCCCACTGCCGGATGTTGTTTTGGCAGCCCATTCGGCGAGCGGCCTCCCGAGCCGCCTGCACTGCGGGCAAAAGCAACCCGACTAAGATTCCAATGATTGCCATGACTACCAACAACTCCACCAGGGTAAAACCGGGTCTTGGTCTGTTCCTAGAAAGAACCATGATTACTCAAGCTCCAATAAAAGTTTAAAAATCCAGATCGGTATTTCTTGGGCGGTCCGCCGTGATCTTAAGCCTTGAATCTTATCCACTTTTCGGCAGTCCAGTGGGTGGTAAATCTACATTAAACAGTTTTTGCGATAATTTTCTCATCCATAGTGTGTTGATCGAAGGTTGCTTGGAGAACGGCAGTCCAAAGCTAACAGAGAATGCGACTTGAAAGCTTGGAGCGAAGGAAAACGGACCCCCTTAACAATAATCTCACCTTCTATTAACCGTTTGTTCATTGTTCCCTCATATTCTATCCGCCTCGTTGAAAAGTCGTTTGCCTTGTCGGAGGCACGATCGCGTGGTGTTACTTTCAGAACGGAACCTTGCAATGAATACTCGATTTGCCCTTTGTTGCTTCTTGGCAGGGCTTGGTTGGTGTAACGTTCTGTTCTCGCGGGATGGCACGGCGACGTCAGCAGTTGAATTAATTGCGACCGGATCGCTTGGTGGCGATAGTCTCGACCTCAGCGGAGTGACAGGGACTTTGGAAACCGATACGCGAGCCGATCAGTTGGGTGGATTTTCGGCGTTGGACTACACCGGAGTTGCCAATCGATATTGGGTCCTGTCCGATAGAGGTCCAGGGGACGGTGCCGCGACGTTTGCCTGCCGATTTCACGAATTGGATTTAGATATTGACTTGGACCAGAAGCGAATCACACCCACGCTTCGAAAATCGGTTTTGTTACGAAACGCGGGCGGGGAGCAGTTCGTCGGCTCTCTGAAGGCCGTTAACGTTCGGAAGCCGGAAAAAGGTTTGGCGCTCGATAGTGAAGGACTTCGGATGATCGATTCCAAGTCGATTGCAATAACTGATGAGTATGGGCCCTCGTTACGACTCTTTGGCATCGATGGTATTCAACAACGGAATTGGCCATTGCCGAGCGAGTTCGCACTCAATCCGCTTCCCAATGCACCGGGTGCCCGCGGCACGTTTCCTAATCGGGGGCTCGAGGGTTTAGCAAAAAGTTGGGACGGCAAGCAACTGATTGCTGCGATGCAAGGTCCACTCATTCAAGACGGTGTCGTCGAGGGAGAAAAGTGCTTAGGTGTGAATACACGCTGGCTGTGCGTCGATATGACGACTGGTAAGTCTAAGCAATGGGTTTATCCACTTTCCAACGAGTCTACAGGGGTGAGCGAAGTACTGGCGGTCGACGCAACACGCTATCTGGTTTTAGAACGGGACAGTCGGTTGGGTGTCGATGCAAACATCAAGCACATCTATCTGGTCGATAGCAAAAAAGCGACGGACGTCAGCGGTGAAAACGGTTTTGCGAGAACGGAATTGCCTAAGATTGTGGTTGAGTTGGAGAAGAGACTTCTGATTGATCTGCGCGATGATTCTTTCGGGCTGGGAGGGGCTGCCACAGCGGAGAAACCGGAGGGGCTATGCTGGGGACCCAATTTAAAGGACGGGCGGCGGTTGTTGGTCGTTTGCGTTGACAACGATTTCAAGGTTGAAAGGCAAAGCGAATTCTATGCTTTTGCGCTTCGGCTTTAGCACTATTCATTCCAAATCTAGAACATGTTTGCCGCTACACCAACAGCCTGGACGCAGTTGCTATTGATACTTGCCTCATTGGTCATGCTATCGACAAAAAACTAGCTTCGACGCCGACTTCCTAGTTGTCGTTCCTCTTCCAGTTGTTGATAGGCTGTTAGCCAAAGTTCCGATGC
>JANMNR010000361.1:0-4744 GCA_031368325.1 Pirellula sp. | reverse complement strand
TGGCGAGTATCTTGGGGAAGCTAGGGAAGCACGATGAAGCGAGAGACCATCTTCAAACAGCTGTAAATTTGAGTGAGAGGCTTGTGTCCAATGATCCCAGTGACAGTCGTGCCCAACGCGATCTTTCAATTTCGTATGATGCGTTGGCAGATTCTCTTTTGACCGCCAAAGAGTATTCTAACTCCATTGAACTATACACAAAATCCTTGGCCATTGCCAAAAAACGAGCCGAGGATGACCCAACAGATATTCGCGCGACCCGGGGTGTCGCGCTTGGACTAACCAAGTTAGGTGATGGGTTGCTTGCGAGCAACCAAATCGAAACGGCGCTAGAAAATTTCCGGGGAGCACTTGCGATTCACTTGCAACGTAGCGCAGAAAACCCGACGAATACGCAGTTGCAAACCAATCTTGCAGCTTACTATCAACGTGTTGGGGTTGCTTGTCGCCGTCTAGGGAAATTCGACGAAGCAAATGAGCATTATCTTAACGCTTTGCGGATCGCCGAAAGACTTGTGGAAGAACACCCCGACAACATTCCATTTCATCTCCTGCGAATCACATTTCATCATTCACTTGGGATGCTCGATCAAGCTCGCAAGCGATTTAACGAAGCCTATGAATGGTATGCGAAAGGACGCGATATTGCACAGCAGTTGACAATTGCTGGTAAACTTCTAGGGGAGGATGCCACTTGGGTCTCCGACTTCGACGAAGCTATCGAGCTATGCAAAAACGACGAACTCCAATCCCGTGAATCAAAAGCAGTACCACAGCCTAAAGAAACGGGCGACGCAACCGGCCCCCGCGACTAGTTGCATGGATTCAATGACCGACACGACAAATCCATACCGTCCGCCCGATACACGGATTGAATCGATTTCGTTAACCAAACGGCGAAGGCTGGATCGATTCGTCATGATAGGATGGCCAGTGGTTTTCTGCATGAACATGGTTGTGCCACTCCTAATTGGTCTCGGTTTGACCAACGCGAGTAACCGAATGGGCCTTTTTTTGGCTTCTGCCAGTCTTTTTGCTTTAGGCTGGATTGGCTGCTACAGGAGTCCACGTTTTGCCAGAAAGTTGATCGTCGGTGCTGGAGCGATTGCGATTTCACAGGTTTTTCCGGTACTGCAGATTGTGGCAGGTTTCTTCGCGTTAGCAGTGGCGGAGAAATTCGGCATGTCGAGGTACGATGACAACTTGCCAACAGGTAGCGAACTAAGTGATGTTGGCGGCTTCGTAGTGACGTTGATAGTAGGTTGTATCCTGCTTGGCTTTTCGCTTATCATCGGATTGGTATTGAGCTCCCTTTTGCCCTCGCGCTGGTTCCAGCCTCCTACGTACTCCGCCAAAGAAGAAACAGACGGATCGCGTTAACCAAACTTCTGGTTACTTTCCCCATTGTCTTTGAAAGGTTTTTCTTCCATCGCAGCTTAGATACTTTAGACACTGCGACAAAAGCTGCTTTCAATCTGCGCCACTTTTCGAAACCAACATGGCCGAGCTCCCCGAAACTCGAATCAGCTTACTCTGCAAAATCTCGCAGAACCCCAACGATTCGCAGGGGTGGGCCGAGCTTGTCGCGTTCTACCAATCTCCCATCTATCGGACTCTGCGATGTCGACGCCTGCAGCATGCCGATGCCATGGAGGTAACTCAACAAGTGTTAGTCGCACTGGTACGGTATCTGCCTCAATTTGAAAACGATGGGAAGCCAGCTTCCTTTCGACGTTGGCTGAATCGAATCATCTCGAACCTGTGTTGGAAAGCCTGGGCGGCCCGCCAAAACCCAATCGCGGCCGCGCGCAATCCCATGACTTGTGAGGGACGTGAGTTTGAGGAGGTGGCCGACCAGCAGCAGCAAGAAGAGGTCCGGCACGATCTGGAAATCCAACACTATCGACACTGCTTCCGATTGGCTGCCGAGAAAGTGCGCCCGCTTTTCACACCCACGACTTGGCAAGCGTTTTGGCTATCCAGCGTTGAGGGATTGTCGCCAACCGATGTTGCCAAAACGCTGGGGTTGTCGCCTGGTGCGGTTTACATTGCTCGTTCACGCGTGATCGCCCGACTGCGGCATGAAGTCGAACAAATGGAAACGAGGGAAATCCTCTAATGCAAACCAACGAAAACTGCTTACCCGCGGATATCCAAGAGTGGCTGCTGAATTCTACGTCCGAGAAGGAAGCGGATCGATGGTCGCACCACATCGAACAGTGCCCGCACTGCCGCTCGAGGATCGACGAGCAACCAACGAGTTTGGCTTGGCCCAAGATTCTGAGCGAGGACGCCTGGGATCATGACCTGTCCTCCTCGCAAGAAGTGTCGCGGAAACCAACGCTATCCAGCGCCATCGACCAAGCTTCGTTAGAAAAATTTGCGAGGCAGGTGATCGACAAATCCGATAACCCGGCCATGCTTGGTCGACTCGGTGAATTCGAGATCCTGGAACCGATCGGCATGGGTGGTATGAGCCTTGTCTTAAAAGGCTATGACCACGAGCTCAATCGCTTCGTGGCTATCAAAGTGCTCGCGCCCCATTTGGCTTTGGTCGGTGTTGCCCGACAACGCTTTGCTCGCGAGGCGCAAGCGGCGGCATCCATTGTCGATCCGCATGTGGTGCCGATCCACTCGGTCGCAGCCGACTGGCGATTCCCTCACTTCCTGACGGACTTGATGTAGTCCCCGTAGGCATTCGGAAACTTGTTGGCAGCCGCGAGCAATTGCTCAGCCGTCAAAAAATCTGATCGGAAGGCAACTTCTTCAAGGCAGGCGATCTTTTGTCCTTGCCGCTTTTCGATTGAGGCCACGAAGTTCGCAGCATCGAGCAACGAATCGTGGGTTCCCATATCGACCCATGCAAAGCCTCGCGACAAGATCTCGACTCTCAGTTGTTCTCGCGACGTGTACTCGCGCAAAACATCGGTAATTTCTAGTTCACCACGTGACGAGGGCCTTAGCTGTTCCGCGATCGCGACCACTTGGTCGTCGAGGAAGTAAAGACCTGGGATCGCAAAGTTCGATGCAGGCTGTGCTGGCTTCTCAACGATCGAGATCGGCCGACCATCCGTCCCAAACTCGATAACACCATACGCTCGCGGATCGGTTACGTGGTAGCCGAATACGGTAGCACCCAGCGCATGTTCAGTGGCTCGACGGAGAATAGCTCGGAAGCCGTGGCCGTAAAACAAATTGTCGCCGAGCACCAAGGCAACCGGACTGCCATCGATAAATTCCCTGCCGATCAAGAACGCTTGAGCCAGTCCACCTGGAGAATGTTGCACGGCGTAGGTAAGTTTGATTCCCCACTGCGATCCGTTACCGAGCAAGCGTTGGAAGTTTGCGAGATCGAGTTCCGAGCAAACGATCAAGATGTCGCGGATACCGGCTAGCATCAGGACCGAAAGCGGGTAATAGATCATGGGCTTGTCGTACACCGGCAGTAGCTGTTTACTGGTCCCAAGCGTTGCGGGAAATAGCCGAGAACCAGAACCACCGGCAAGCACGATACCTTTGTAGTTCATTGGGTCACCGGGGCTGTTGTAAGTTGGGTTTGTAAGGGATGTAAGGTTGCGCAACTTGTCATCCTGAAAGGATATCAGACAGTAGCCGGTGGTTGAGCGAAGCGACACCACCGGAATAAGATTCGTGCAGTGCGTTCCGATCCTGATGGGATCGAAGAATCTGTGACCCCTTCTGGGTCATTCGGTTGTACGTTCGTCCCCCTGGGTGCGTCGCTTCGCAACGACCCCCGGCTACTATCTTCAATCCCTATCGGGATAAAAGTGGAAAAATCAACGAGTGAAATGGACACGCAAATCATCAGGTCAATACCGAACTTTTTTCAGGTCACCGCTAAGCTTCTGGGTTCCACTGCGGGAATTTTTCCAGCTGTTGTTTCAAGGCAAAACGGGCCCGATTCAAGCGAGATCGCACGGTGCCGATTGATATCTCCAAAACCTCGGCAATCTCTTCGTAAGCCATGTCCTCCATCTCGCGCAAGACTAGGATCGACTTATGGTCTTCAGACAGCAATGCGAGCGCTTGGTGGACCAAGTTTACGTCTTCGGATCGCGACATTTGAGAGTCGGGTGATTCCGTTTTTGCCTTAGGCTCGGCACCCGAGATCTCACGACTCTCGTCGAGCGACAGGTGGCCGCGATGACGACGTCGTTTTGCCAATGCAAAGTTGAATGCGATGCGATAAAGCCAAGTAAAAAACCGGCTGTTCTGCTGGAACGTATCGAGCTTTAGATAGGCCTGGATAAAGGCTTCTTGCACGACATCTTCCGCTTCGTCGGTGCTCCCAACGACACTGATCATGGCCGTGTACAAACGGTCTTGATAACGCGTCACCAAGACTTCAAAGGACGAACTTTTGCCGGCAAGTGCGGACTGAATTAATTCTTCTTCGTCGTTCACACTCGCCTACAGAACTGGAATGAGAATCACTAACTCTTGGTATCCAATGGTGTACTGGAAAGGGGGATTTGTCAAACCTTACTCGTACCTAAGAGCGTCGATGGGGTCGAGTCTGCTGGCTCGCCAAGCTGGGTAAAATCCAAAGCCGATCCCGACTGCGGCAGAGAAAAGCAGACTTCCAATGGCGGCCGCTTGGCTGACCACGATCGGCCAGTCTTTGCCGGAGGAGACTGCGTTAATAGCCAATGTCAACGAAACCGAACCCATGACACCCAGCAAGACACCGATGGCACCACCGATGACCGACAACACCATGGAT
>JANMNR010000335.1:0-4408 GCA_031368325.1 Pirellula sp. | reverse complement strand
TGATCATTTTGCTGCAACGAGGCCGCGGCGGTGGATTGACCGGTGCTTTGGGTGGAGCGGGCGGTGCCAGTGCATTCGGCGTGAAAGCAGGCGATATTTTCACGAGAATCACTGCAGTTTCGGTATTGCTTTGGATCGTTTTGTGCGCGGTAACTTGCTATTGGTATCTGCCTGAAAAACTGGACATTGCGACGACGCCATCGTCGTCTTCCAGTGGACCATCTGGTGGAATGGGGAGCGGCGATTTGACGCCAACTTCACAAGAGCTGAAGGAAATGCTTGCAAACCCTACAGTTCCCCCGCCGAGCGTGCCTCCTACGACGGAGTCCGCTGGTCAAGCAACGCCGCCCGCGAACGCGCTACCATCAGACGCACCTCCGCCGCCCGATATCAAGGACATACCGGTTTCCAATCCAGTGGATACGCCAGCCGCGACGCCTGTCGACCCTGCATCGCTACCGACTGCACCCATCGCCCCAAAGCCCTAGTGTTTTCGGATCGAATCTCGGATTTTCGCAGTCTTTTCACTAGGGTTTAGTTCGTTGCTACTTAGTATGACCGGGCATGGTCAAGCCACCATGCAGCACAAAGATTTTTCCATCGATGTTGAGATTCGGACGGTCAACAATCGCTACCTCAAGATCGTTTCGAAAGTGTCGGAATCCGCCGCGTCGATTGAACCTCAGCTCGAGTCGATTGTTCGCGAATTCCTGAAACGAGGCAGCGTCACGGTTTCGGTGCGCGTTCACAAATCCGGCCAAAGCAATGCTTCGACCATCAACCAAAAGACGCTCGAGGCCTACTTGTCTCAATCGAAATCGGTTGCCGAAACTTTGGGTATCCAATTCGAATACAATCTAGGACAATTGTTACTTCTCCCAGGTGTTTTGGAGTCTTTTCGGCAAGAAACGGACGACGAATTGCTCGGTATTGTTAGGTCTACGCTGCAAACTGCATTGACCGATCTGCAATCGATGCGACGCCGCGAGGGGGAGGCAATGCAACTGCAGTTCATCGAGCTTCTCTCCCAAATCGACTTGAACAAATCCTTGATCGAACACCGTGCGCCCGCTGTCGTTACCGAGTATCGCACCAAACTTGAAAACCGAATTCGCAACGGATTGGCCCAGATTGGTCATGCGGTTTCCGAGGTAGACGTGATTCGAGAGGTACTGATCTATGCAGATCGGTGCGATATTTCGGAAGAAATTACCAGACTTGCTAGCCACCTTGCTCAATTCCATACAGCGCTTTCCAGTTCGGAGAGCCAGGGAAGAAGGCTTGATTTCCTGATTCAAGAACTTTTTCGCGAAACGAATACAATTGGGTCCAAAGCGAACGACTCGCAAGTTTCACAACTGGCGGTCTCGATTAAGACGGCAATCGAACAAATGCGAGAACTAGTCCAGAACGTGGAGTAGACTGTCAAAAATGACCACCCCAGGAAAACTTGTTATTGTCTCGGGCCCATCTGGTTCTGGTAAATCGACGGTAGTGCAACGACTCCTCGGTGAGTCGGAACTGCCCCTGGCCTTGAGCGTTTCGGCCACGACCCGACCGCCTCGGGCGGGAGAAGAAAATGGCAGAGACTACATCTTCCTTTCCGACGAAGAATTCCAAGCCAAACGCCAATTGGGTGAGTTTCTAGAGTGCAAAGAGGTTTTTGGCCGCGGATATTGGTATGGAACGCTCCGAAACGTTGTTTCCACTGGCTTAAATGAAGGCAAGTGGGTACTATTGGAGATTGATGTCCAAGGGGCACTTGCGGTTTTGCAAGGCTATCCGCAAGCGATCACCATCTTTGTCCACCCGGGCTCCATGGCCGAACTCGAAAAACGGCTAAGAAATCGCGGAACCGAAAGTTCAGAATCGATTCGGCGTCGACTGGATGTGGCAGCGGAGGAATTGGCTTTGCGACATCACTACACTCACGAAATCATCAACGACGAGATCGATACAACGGTTCAGCAATTGTGCAAACTGCTTGTGCAGTACCAAGGAGAAAAGGTCCCATGCTCGAAGAATTGAAAGAAGAATTTATTGTCAACAAGGTTGGCGGTCGCTTCAAGTTATCCACTCTGATCCAAAAGCGTTTGGTTCAAATCAATCGGGGCAGCAGACCTTTGGTTGAGATGAATACCGACGATAAAATGGAAGTGGTCATCCAGGAAATTTTGCAGGACAAAATCTTCTTGACCACGTCGGGCGAACTGAAGGTACTTAGCGAAACGGCTGACCTTGGCGATTTGCTCGACCTGGACACCAGCGATCTATAGTGGTGAATGTTGGATGAGCGAGCGCGTCGTTGTCGGAGTATCAGGCGGCATCGCCGCATACAAATCAGCGGTCCTCGTTAGCCGCTTGGCGCAACGCGGATTGGACGTAACGGTCGTTCTCAGCGAGGCAGCCCTAGAATTTGTTGGGGCTGCTACCTTCGCTGCGTTATGCAATCGAGCGCCGGTGGTCAACGCTTTTGACCCTCGCTATCCGCTCGGTCCGCATATTGAATTGGCATCCGATTGCCGACTCTTTATCGTGGCTCCCGCTACCGCTCATGTCATTGCGGGCTGCGCACATGGCCTAGCCGATGGTTTGATCGCCACCCTTTACCTCAACATGGAATGCCCCATCGTATTCGCCCCGGCCATGAGCACACCCATGTGGGAAAAGCCCGCGGTCGCTCGCAATGTGGCTCAGCTCAAGGCGGATGGTGTTCATATGGTCGGCCCTGATTCCGGTTGGCTCTCCTGCCGAAAGATCGGTGCCGGTCGCATGTCAGAACCCGAATCTATTTTGGCCGCTTGTGAGAAATTCCTAGAGTAACGCATTCGCGAAAAGGCTCTCCATGGCTCACATCGTTATCACCTCTGGTCCAACGCGACAGTACCTAGACCCGGTTCGCTATTTGACCAACGGATCCAGCGGACGAATGGGGGCCGGACTGGCGCAAGCGACCCTCGACCTGGGGCATGAAGTGACCGTCATAAGCGGTCCCGTTTCTGTATCGTATCCTCGACGAGCCAAAGTGATCGATGTCGTAACGACGCAGGAGATGCTGGAAGCGACAAACCAGGCGTTTCAAACCGCAGACGGTTTGATTGGAGCCGCCGCGCCATGCGACTATATGCCAAAAGAAATTGTTACGCAAAAACTTCACAAGACCGGTCGTAGCCTCGAGCTTTCGTTGATCGAAACTCCTGACATCATCGCGACGCTGGGCGCTTCGAAGCGGGTTGGGCAGTGGGTGGTCGGCTTCGCTCTAGAGACCGAAGACATCCGATTTCGCGCCATCGTCAAGATGTCCCGCAAATGCTGCGACATGATTGTCTCCAACAGCGCAGAAGCCATGAATGCGGACGATAACTCCGTCGAAGTGATTCTGCATGATGGCTCGACCTTGGCTCAACTCACAGGTCCAAAATCCGATGTGGCACGTGGAATTCTTTTCTACATTCAAAAGCACTTGATCGACCGGCCGCTATGAACATAACGCACGACGACTTTCCTAATCTGCCAGACGTATCACTACCGCTTGACGTTTTAGTCGTTGCACCGCATCCCGACGATGCTGAACTCGGAATGGGGGGAGCCATTTGCAAAATGCTGCAGCAGGGGCGCAGGGTTGGTATCGTGGACCTAACCACCGGTGAACCAACTCCGCACGGAACCCCAGAAATTCGGGCCCTGGAAACCGCCTCGGCGAGCAAGGCTCTTGGCATCCATTGGCGATACAACTTGGGCATGAGGAACCGATTCCTCGAGTCAACGCTTGAAAACCGTCACCGTCTCGCGGGCTTGTTTCGTCTGGCAAGGCCGCGGTGGATTTTCGCACCTTACTGGTCGGATGCCCACCCTGATCACGTGGCTGCGACCGAACTCGTGGAGGCGGCTCGGTTCTGGAGCAAGCTCTCCAAGAGCGATCTTGCGGGCCAATCGTACCACCCTGAACGCATCTATTATTACTTTTGCATCCATCTAAAGTTGGTAGCTCAACCTGCGTTTATCTTGGACATTACGGACGAGTGGCCCGCTAAAGCTGCCTCTATCGCGGCTTACGAAAGTCAATTCGTTACCGGTCGTTCGACTGAGCCGCCAAGCTTCGTCGAACGACTTCGCGAGGATGCCGCTTTCTGGGGCAAAGCGATTGGTGTACGCTATGGAGAACCGTTTGCCTCGAAAGAGCCAATCGGCATGAAGGGTTTCGATCTCTTGATCTGATCCAATCGAATCCTGGCCGAAAAAACGAAAAGATTCTCCGGACCTGTTTTTCTAGCCACCAAGAGCTACAAGAATCACAAAATCTCGAGACCTGTACGACTCAATTTGAATTTGGCATTTCGTTTTTAAGCCTGAAGGGCTGGCACACCCTCTGCCGGGGTCGTCAGGCCCCGGCTTTTGTCGAGCTGGT
>JANMNR010000330.1:0-3578 GCA_031368325.1 Pirellula sp. | reverse complement strand
GGAATCGCCAAGAGCAAGCGACGCAAGCGATAATCGATCCGATCCCACAACAGCCATCGGTTTGTTGAAATGAAATTGAGAATCGGAGTTATCGGGCAGGGACGTGACTGGCAGTCGCGTTACTTGCCCACGCTCCGATCGATGCGTGACCGATTTCAAGTTGTCGGTGTCTACAATAGCGTTTCCGTTCTTGCGGACGCTGCGGCCCGCGATCTCGATGCGGAGCGGTTTGATAGTTTTCGCGCTTTGTCGGAAAGTCCTGCCCTGGATGCAGTGCTTGTGCTCGAAAACGACTGGTATCAACTCATGCCTTTGTTTGCGGCTTGCGACTATGGCAAAGGTGTGTTCTGCGGCGCAGAATTGGATTTGGACTTCCGGACCGCCAATCGAATTCGCGACCGGATCCACAGCTCTGGAATTGCCTTCATGACGGAGTTTCCAAGGCGATTTTCTCCCGCCACGCTTCGGCTCAAGGAACTGATTGCGACCCGGCTAGGGCGCCCCAGGTTGCTGTTTTGCCATCGTCGGCTAGCATGCGAAAGCAAAGACATACGGAATTCTCGCTCGCTAGATTCGCGATCGCAAAGGGAATTGATCGAGCTTGTCGACTGGTGCAACTACATCGTAGGCGACGCACCTGACTGGGTCCAAGCCATTCGCCATTGCTCCCCTCAATCTGTCGAAAGCGCCGATTACCAAATACTAAGCTTAGGATTCGGCTCTCCGGAAAATGACACCAAGGGGATTTTGGCTCAGATTAGTTGCGGTGCCTATATCCCAGAAGTTTGGCACGAAGCCATCGCCTACCGTCCTCCAGCCGCCATTCAAGTGTGTTGCGAAAAAGGGGTCGCCTTTGTCGATTTGCCGAGCACCTTGGTTTGGTTTGACGAAGCCGGTCGGCATCAAGAGTCTCTGGACTCAGAGTTGCCCGTCGGTCAGCAGATGCTTGGTCAATTCCACCGCGCCATCACGTCGCTGGTTCGCAAAGTCAACGACCTAGAGGATACATGCAGAGCGTTAAATATCTTGGACTTAGCAAATCAAAGCACGCAATCTCAATCGCGTGTTTCAATCGCGACGTAGCCATCGACAAAATCCGGCACCGATGGGAGCCTGGGTGGATCTGTTCGTCTACCAAGACTGCTTAATGCATAGCAGGACTCCGTTTGCCATCCATAACCGAGGTTTGCCATCCATAACCGAGCCAATGATTGGGCTGACTTACGAACTTGCTTTTCCAGCGTTTCCGCTCTCCGTAATTGGGGCTGATTTGGCCGATATCGGAATGGAACCCGTGCTGGTACCAGGCACGACTCGTGGACCTCCGATGCTTGCATCCATTATGCTCTTTAGATCGTCGGAATCCACCACCTCTACTTCGATCAAGCGTTGAGCGAGTGCTTCGAGTGCTCCACGGCGTTCGCCCAAGATGGTTCGCGTCTTTTGGATCGCCTCGTCGATGAGTCGTTTCACTTCTTGGTCGATTTCCCGAGCCGTTTGTTCGGAGTGCTCGCGACCGAAGGATTCACCCGACGCACCTGCTAAGAAAGGCGATCGATTGCTTTCACGATAATTGACCCGTCCCATGCGGCTCATGCCGTACTCCATTACCATCCCACGAGCGATGTTCGTCGCACGCTCGAGGTCGTTTTGGGCGCCGGTGCTGATGTCGCGAAAGATGATTTCTTCGGTCAGCGTACCTGCCACGAGCACCTGCATTTGGGCCTCAAGTTCAGGCTGCGTCATCAGATATCGATCGCCTTCGGGGCGTTGCATGGTGTAGCCGAGGGCTGCGATGCCGCGAGGTATGATCGAAACTTTGTGAACCGGATCGGTGTTGGGCAGCGAATAGGCAACCAAAGCGTGGCCAGCTTCGTGATAGGCCACGCGTCGTTTTTCGGCTTCGCTCATGATGTGTTTTTTCTTTTCCAAGCCGGCGGTGACCCGTTCCACACCGTCGTTGAACTCCTCCTTGCCAACGTTGCTTTTGCCTTTGCGTGCAGCGAGCAAGGCCGCCTCGTTAACCAGGTTCGCGAGATCGGCCCCCACAAATCCCGGGGTGATTGCCGCCACCTGTTTGAGTTCGACATTGGCACCGAGCTTAACACCTTTGACATGGACTTTGAGAATCTCTTCGCGTCCTTGTTTGTCGGGCCGATCGACCAAAACGTTTCGGTCAAATCGCCCTGCTCGCAGCAACGCCGGATCGAGGGTTTCTGGCCGATTGGTGGCCGCGATGACGATCACACCAACGTTGGCCGCAAAGCCATCCATCTCAACGAGGAGCGCATTGAGTGTTTGCTCGCGTTCGTCATGCGAACCCGGAACGTTCCCGGCTCGGCTCTTGCCCAGTGCATCGAGCTCATCGATGAAAATGATCGAGGGAGCCTTCGCAGTAGCTTGCTGAAACATATCTCGAACACGGGCTGCACCCACGCCGACAAACATCTCAACAAAGTCCGAGCCAGATAGAGAATAAAACGGTACACCCGCTTCGCCAGCGATGGCCTTTGCTAAGAGGGTTTTGCCGGTACCTGGAGGCCCCACGAGCAGGACTCCGTGCGGGATACGGCCGCCGAGTTTTTGATATTTCTCCGGATGCTTGAGGAAATCGACCACCTCGCGGACTTCTTCGACTGCTTCATCGATACCTGCAACGTCATCGAAAGTGACACCGACGGCCTCGTTGGCGTACAGCTTGCCACGCGATCGGCCAAACTGCATTGGGGAACCAATTCCGCCCATTCGACGCATCGCAAACATCAACACCCCGGTGACCAAGAGCAGGGGCAAGACAAAGAACCAGAAGGATTGAGTCAGTAGACTTGGGCCAGGTTTGTAGGACCAAGATATGTTGGCACGATCAAGTTTTTCGCGAACCTGCCGAGTCGTATCGTTTGAATTATCTTTGGTGGTTTCAAAAGAAACTTTTTCTCGCAACGTGCTTTGCTTGCCTTCGACGGTTGATTTCACATCTACGATGCCGAAGATGTTGTTGTCGTCCACCTGGACATTTCGAAGTTTGCTGATTTCGTAGGTGGTGTTGCCCGACGTAAGGCTAATTAAGCCAGAGAAGCCCTCTTCCAGTTTTCCCGATCCCCCTTTTTCGTACTTGGTGTTTTCAATCAACTGGATCAAATCGGGATATTTGATCGCTTGTACCATTGAGCTTGAGACAATGCTGATCGCCCCAACAACGAACAGCGAGGCGAGCACCACGTACAAGAACCATGAGTTGTTTGGTGTGGCGTTTCCAGCTGGAGCGGGTTTCTTTTCCGGTTTGGATGGTTCAGACATTCGATTGTGCGCTACTGAAGGCTATTGGGGACAAATTGGTGGAAAAACACAAATCATAAACAACATCCGCAATTATGCACTGAGGTGACGGGTTGGGCAGGGTTTGCGGTTGAGGTTTTCGTGGGAACGTCTTAAAATCCGTGCTTTAAGTGGTTAGGCAGGAACGTTTTGCGACGGATGCAACGACTCTGCAGGATTTAACTCCCAGGGATGGACTCCCCATTGGAGACAATTTCGTTGAGCCAAATTCGCAATGTTGCCATCTTAGGCTCGACGGGCAG
>JANMNR010000213.1:0-12191 GCA_031368325.1 Pirellula sp. | reverse complement strand
AGTCCATGAAGGGCCAAATGACCATCATCATCATCACCCACCGCGAAGCCCTCATCGCCCTGGCCGACGATGTCTACCATATGAAGGATGGATACCTTATTGCACCTTCAGTTCCTTCTGCGGCAGCTGCGGCTTAAACTGGACGGCTGAATTCGGCCGCTTGTGGCCTTTGACTCCATCAAATCAAACTTGGAGCATGGTGGACAGAAACGGTGGCTGTCTTTTGTGATGGACCGCCGCTGCGCGGGTTAAGTATGAGACGCTATGTGTTACTCTTTGGCTTTTCGGTTTTCTTGCTCTTGCCTTTGCGTTGCTCTTTTTTCTGCGGCTCCGCCTTGTTTAACTCATGACGTTTTTCGTCCGATTCCTTGGACTTGGCTTCCATTTTTTCCATCGCTTCTTGCTGCGATTTTAACTTCAATTGCAACTCGGTCACCTCTGCTGTTCGCTTTTCCAGCATCTTTAACACTTCTCGGTTCGCTGCGTCGGCGCTCTCTATTCGCTTCTGACTCTCAGTCTGCGTCCTCTCAAGCATCGCGTTTAATTTGGCGTGTTCGGTCGCCTCCAGCTCAAGCTTTTTTTGCAGTTCAACAACCGTTTGTTCCAATCGAATCTGCTGCTCCTTTGCTGGGGCGTCAAGTTGAGGAGAAGCCGTTTGTGTTGGTATTGGCGTTGGCATAAGTTCAGGTTTGGATTCTGGTTCGGATTTGGGCGCCGGCGGGGCAGTGTTCAATTCCAAGCTTTCGCTCTTGGACGAAATGACTTCAGGTTGCAAACCAATTTCGGGGGCCCCCAATGTTTTATCGCTTGGACTCGTTCCCCTCCCAAGTTCTAAATCTACGTTGTTGACTGCAGGCACTCCCGAATTCTGTTGTCCCTTTACTTCAGCGGACATGATTCTCGCGCCCAGTGGCAAGTTCAAGCTTTGCATGAACTGCTGGCGAGCTTCGGGTGGGATGTTGCCGAGTTGAAGGGCATCGTGCGCTGGCTGTGGCGGCTTGAATTCCTCGACGACGTATCCCTGTTTGGCCATTTGTTCAGCAACCATGGAGGACATCATGCCTGGTGAGCCAAGCATCCTGACGGTGCCGGGTTGTATTGGGCGGGCATGGGGTGGAACCAACTGCTGTGGTGCGATCTGTTGTGACGCGGCTCTTGGTTGCGACGCCATCGAACTAGCAAGACTTTTAAGCGGCGGCAATCCAAGTCGCTGCCTACAAACCTCGCAATCCAAGACGTCCTGCGGAAGGTTGTTCATGTCAAATGGACCGTTTCCAGCATGCCTTGGAACAGTTAGGGGATTCGGCTCTAACGCATTTCCCGTGATAGCTGTTCCATCTACCTGAGTGGTTAGGACTCGCGTTTGCGCGGAACTTGTAGAGGCCAAAACCAAGCTGCAGCCGAGCGCTATTCCACCAAACATACGACTATTTCGGATCTTTATCATTTGCGCGATTACTCGATTAACTTGGGATACGAACTTCCGAAACCAGCAAAAACACATAGCTTTCAGGCTATAGGATAATCGCTCGAAAGCTGAAATCCTAAGGTTTTGGAATTTTTCAGCGTGGTTAGGATCGATTTTGTGGGATGGAATCTGTTAGTCTTGGCGGCTACGCAACCATTTAGAACGCGAACCTTTTTCATCATCCAGAAAACATGAAATTTACAGGCTTGATTCTCATTTGTGCTACAAGTTGCCTGGCACTGATCCTGCCAGCCATTGGTGTCGTCCAATTTCCTAAATCTCAGGAATCAAGGACTGCATCCGTAAGCACCACGCTATTGCAGGGGTTTCCGGTTATGACTCAAGGCGGAATGAGTACAGCTCAAACGACGCAAACATGGACTCCAGGGCTGCCTATAAATGGCCAGCCTGCCTCACCTTTTCCAGTCGCCACAATGCCTCCGGTTTCATCGCCCATGGATGTCGCAGGGCAATTGAATGGATCTCCACAAGTCGACGGTTCCGCCCCCCCCACAACCAAGTTTGGTCTAGGCATCTGGCTGTTGCTCGCGCCGGTCTGCTTGATCGGATTGGCCATGTGGACCTTTTCGCCCAATCCGTCCAGTTCAAAGTTGCGGGTGTAAAACTAAAGTTTTGGCTCCCACCAACTGTCCAATTTTTTGCGAAGCTCTATGACCGTGGCCTTCTGCGAATCCGCAAGATTTTGAACTTCGGTTGGATCGTTGTCTAATTGGTACAACTCAGTCACCGCGTTGGGTTCAACGGCTAGATTGGGAACAATCAGCTTCATGTTGCCATCGATGATCCAACGCCATCGAAGGCTCTTCTCTGGCACGTCCAAGTCGTTGGAGTTATGCGTAAAGCACTCGCCAAAAACGGTTTTGCGTGATGCAACCGCAGTTTCATCTAGCAGATTGATGCCGGGTAACGATTTGTCTAAAGGGAGTCCCAAGGCGCTTCGCAGAGTTGGCAGCAAGTCGATCGATTGTGCCATATCGTCGGACATCTTCGCGGCAATTTTCTTTGGCCAATGAACCATGATTGGAGTTCGCAAGCCGCCGTCATATTGCGACTGCTTGGACTTTGGCGCGTAGCGCGTGTTGTCCGGACTCTGGATCCAACCGTTGTCAGCAACATAAACAATGATTGTATTTTCAAGCTGGCCACGTTCTTTGAGGCCATCCACCAATTGTCCGACCGTTTCATCAAACCATTCGATCATCGCCCAATATCTTGCAATGTGAATCGAATCCGTTTTGCTTTGGTATTTTTCAAGTAGTCGGTCGGGTGGCGTGTGCGGATCGTGGGGTAGCAATGGTGCATACCAGACCATGAACGGGCTCTTCGCTGCAATGCACTTGTCCATAAAGGAAGTGATCGGTTCCATCGTCTTGCGACCGATAGCGAGTCCTTCGTCACCATGTCGCCCACCCTTGGTCATGCCATCTGTAAAACCGCCTCGAGTGAAATCCCCTTGCCACCATTTTCCAGTTTGCAACGAAGAATAACCATTCTCCTTCAGCAGTTTGGGGAGCGTGACAACAGCCTCCATGTGCTTGTTCATTCGTTCACGCCCAATCTGAAACTCAGGCGAACGGTTGAAGGCGGCGTTGGTCATTCCAGTCGGAACAGGTGGGTCGTTGGAGGTTATCTTGTGTTGATGCGGGTATTTACCGGTGATGATGCTGGCTAAGCTTGGGCAACATAAACTTGAGGTTACGTAACCGCGTCGAAAGGTTAAACTGTTTTGAGCCAACCGATCGATGTTGGGAGTCTGAACGATCTTGTGCCCCATGAATCCGTAATCGGTCCACGCATGATCATCGGATATGATCATCACAACATTTGGACGGTCCGCCGCATCCGTTGGATTCGATAGCAAAAAAACAAAACAAACGGCAACGAACTTGGCAAGCGTTTTCAAAATGATGCCTCATGGGCAAGAGAACTTGAGTGAGAGAATTCTTACGAGTAATGGTAGTCCATCCAAGTTAGCTTGTGCAATGTTTAATCGACCAATCCAATTAAGCGTCGTATGCGTTTTCGGCGTCGGCGTTGCTCCAACCCCAAAAGAGCCCTCGTAAATGCGAATCTGGATTGATGCTGACGCCGCTCCTCGCGAGGTCAAGGAATTGGTGTTTAAGGCAGCCACGCGACTGAAGCTTCCGGTTGTTCTCGTAGCCAATCAGTCCATTTGGGTTCCACCAGGAAACTCACTCTTTACGAGCATTACCGTACGAGACGGAGCCAACATCGCCGACAAGTACATCGTGGATAATGCGGTTGCAGGTGATTTGGCGATAACCGCTGACATTCCATTGGCGGCACAACTGGTCGAAAAGAAAGTCTTGGTCATCGACCCTCGCGGCGAGCAGTTCGACGATCGAAACATGGCAGGACGGTTGGCGGCCCGCGATTTGTTTGATGCGGCCCGCGGTGCAGGAATGGAGTTCTCCGGTCCTGCTCCGTATAGCCCCAAGGATCGTAGCGCGTTTGCATCCGCGTTGGATCGCATTCTGACCAAGGCGATGAAAACGGCTTGATGCTAGTGCGTGCACTGGATCAAAAATTCGGCATGCTCCAAAAGCGGGTCATCGTAATACAACGCGATGACGCCATTGCGTTTCAATTCGTCGACCAGCTTGATTTCTTCCGAGTAAGTGCTTTCAGCTATCCGATTCACTTTGGAGCGACGCTGGCTCCAACTGAGTACCACCATGGCATAAATCAACATGGGGATCAACGAAAGCAATACGCTAGACAATAAAAGGGCTGAACTTGGATACGGAAATCTTTCTAGGCCGGATGGTGTGCCGGCGAGCGAGTCTAAGCTGGCTCCGAGGTACTGTCTATAAATGAACACGATGGGGCCCGCCATTAAAAACCAAAAAAGCATCGTTCCCATCAACGCCAAAAACTGCAAAGTCCACCAGGGCATTTGATGTCTATCAACCGACCATTCGAATACATTTCTCGCCCTTGATTGCAACTCCTCAACACCAGACAAGCGGATTTGCGGAGTGTTGGCTACGCCTTTGTTCTCCTGATCAGAGCCTCGCATTCGAGTCACGGCGCGATGGAACTGCGACTGTACCGGCTCAAGCCGATCTTGGATCTGGCGATTCAACCGATCGCGAATTCCTTCTTGCATCTCCCAGTTGATCTTTCGCGATTGCTGAACGTTGCGAGCCCAAGCCGCGAAGGTGCCGAAAATGGAAGGCACGCTTCCTGACAAAGAAAGCAGCAAACGGTCCCAAGCACCATGTGTCAAACCCAAGACAGTTAACACCGTTCGATACGGAAACCAAATCATCCCAGTGTCAGCAATCATCTGGGCACGCAGTCGTCCGCGAACGGCGGACTGCAGCACGGTCCGCGAACCGAGTACCGCCTCAATCGTTTGCGCAGGAAGTGCGTCGGCTTCCGAGTGCAGTCGCCTAACGGCTGCGGAAAGCTGAGGCAATTGTGATTCCAACAACTGACCTATGCGATGTCGCAATCGATCTGTCGCTGCTGACAGTCGATTCGCGCGCGTGGCTGCAATGTCGTCTAGCGATTCATTTTGCAATCGCGATTGCAACTCACGAGCAAACTCGAGTCCGATCTTTGTCTCATCGCCATCCGCTTCAAAATCAGGAACGACGACCGGCTCCAGTAACTTGGTCTTCGGTGCACTTGCACGCATCGCCTCGCAGAATGTGCTCAAGTCGCGTTGTAATGATTCGCTCAAGCGGGCTTTTTTAGGCCCGTCTTCGGCAGACGAGTTTTTCGCAGCTGTCTTTGCCAAATCGTTGAGCGGCACACATGTGATCACCGGCACACAGACTGCACCCTCGGTGAAGTTGGCGAGCTGGCTGAGGATAGCCCCTCGCAACTGATCGCGGCGAACAACCAAAAGCTTTACGGGCGAAAGAGCCATGGCGTCTTTGGCCGTTTTAGCCGCTTGCAAGTCATCATCCGTAATGCCAGGTGTGTCTAGCAGAATGTACGGACGGCCCAAGTCCAACATGGTCTCGGAACGGCATGGATGATACAGTTCACGGCTCGCGTCGAGACCTTCGGGTACGATTGGCCCGATCCAATGGACATGGGTGGTGGCTTCGCTAGAAAGCACCCCACTGGGAAGCAATTGCGATACCCGTTTGTCCAATATCATTTGGCGAGCAATCCAGGTTTTCCCCTGCCCCTTGGCACCCACAATCCCAACGCTGATAAGCGAAATACCTCGAGATGAGATGATGGATTCGCATTGCAATTGGTACTGGTCGCACCATTCCGAGATTTGGTGCGTAAGGTGCTGTTGGCCGAGCAGCGCCTGAGTCGCGTGTCGGATTCGTTGGACGAGGACGTCGTGTGGGCTCATCGTGGTATGCTAACAGATTATTCGGATAGCATAATATTCTTGAACTGAACTTTCATCGGTGGTCCTGCATGCAATTGCAGAGCGATGATTCCCTCCGACGCTCGCTTGTCCACGTCATTGTCCTGCAACTCGGACATCAGAACGCCATTGATAAAGTGTTGGCAAATATTTCCTTTGGCAACAATTTTGTACGTGTTCCAGCCGTCGACATTCACTTTGCTTCGCAGGGCAGAGGCATCGCCCGTACTACCGATCTTAATTTTCTTGGTTTTGTTGTCCTCTGATACAACGGAGTTAATCTGTCCCCGTTCGACCAAAATGCCACGTCCACGCTCTTCGTAATTGATCCCCATGTAGCTGTTCTTTGTCATGTCTTTTTCGGAGTCGATATCCGCTTGGTATCCACCCACAATGAACTTCTCCTTGTCAACAAGTTTGGAACGGTATTGGATGCCTGAGTTGCCACCGGTGATCTTGAACTCACAATTGAGTTCGAAGTCGCCGACCTTCTTTTCGTAGACGAGGAATGTATTGTTCTTCAGCGGTGCGTCGGCCAAACTTTGGCCGGTGATCGCGCCTTCCTCGACTCGCCAGTTCGATGCAAGTCCAGACCAACCCGAGAGCGTCGCACCATCAAAAAGCGACTTGCCTTTCGCGGCTTCTTGAGCAAAAGATGTCTGAGAAAGCGTTACAGAGGCAATCGCTAATATGAAAACAAATCGAATGCAATTCATGGCGGAAACTCCAGTGTGACTAATTGTCTGACGAAACAAGGGTTAATCGGACTTTCGTTGCTCGATCGTCCGAAACGGAAAGGACTTTTGCAATAGCGTTGGGGAACTCGATAACATCTCCAGCGACTAACAAGCGTTCGGCTTTGTTCAGAAGCAGGCCTGACATTGTATCGACGTCCGCATACTCAAATCGGATACCAAGTCGATTTTCGACATCTTGAACCGCGGTGGACCCTAAGATGACAAAACTGTCAGGGCCATCAGGAACGATCTCAGGTTCTTCGATATCAAACTCGTCGGCGACCTCGCCAATGATCTCTTCCAGTACGTTCTCAAGTGTAACGATACCGATCATCATGCCGTATTCATCGACCACGAACGCCATATGCTGGTGGGTACCTTGGAAGTGTCGCAAGAGCTTGCTAATGGGCATGTTTTCGGGCACTTTTTTGGGCGGTCGCATGAGCGACTTCCAGTCAAATCCGTCATGGATCGTCGCTCCCGAAATGTCCTTTACGTGCAACACGCCAAGTACATCATCAAGCGATCCGTCGCAAATCGGATATCGCGTATGCTTTGTGCGGTGAATCATTGCAAGAGTAACGTCCGTTTGCTCGTTGATGTCAACGAAATCGACGTCAGTTCGAGAAACCATTATGCGTCGACAAACCAAGTCAGCAAATTCAAAGACGGCGTTGATAATACTGTGCTCGCTGCCCGTCAAGCTGCCGTGGACGTGGGCTTCACGCAGCAAGGCACGAATTTCCTCTTCGGAGTATGGGATAGAGCTCTTGTTGGCTTCCGTTGCGCCGATCATTCGCAACAACCATGTCGTCGATACGTTCAAACATTGCATCAGCGGATAAGTCGCCACGAAAAAAATCTGTAGCGGTATCGCGCACGCTAAAAGTATGGTTTCAGGTTTTCGGATGGCGAAGATCTTGGGAGCCTGTTCGCCAATAACCAAGTGCAACGCCGTAACAAACGTAAACGAAATGGCAAATGCTACGGCGTGCACGATGGCAGCAGACTGAATCTGCATTGCGTAGAGCATCGGCTCGACAAGCTTGGCAAAGGCTGGTTCGCCGATGGTACCAAGTGCCAACGAGGCCATCGTGATTCCGAGTTGGCAGGATGAAAGCGATTGTTCAAGCCTTTGAGCTAGCCAACGAGCCGTTTTCGAAAAGAGCTTTCGATTGGCAACCAGTTGTTCGATTCGTCCTAAACGAACTTTGACCAGTGAAAATTCGGCAGCGACGAAAAAACCGTTCACCAAAACCAAAAGTAACGCGATCAGGATCGTAACAAGATCCGGAAACCAAACAGGCATTGGAAGGAAGTATCAACCTCAACACTTGGGCAAAAACTGGATGAAACAGCTGCATCCACGCTGCCACTAGTGTAGCTCATGCGGTTGCAAACGTGGGGCTCGCATGTCCTGGAAGCCCGGTTTTTGGAGAACTAGGCGAATTACCCAATGATCAGACTCTCACTAGCCGGACAAATTCCCGTGATCCAACTCAGACGCAAATCCGATACTCAAGTTGGATTTGGTGCGAAATTGCGTCCCCTTTCCCTGAAGCGTGGTCGGGGGGTGCGAATTGTCGGCAACACTTCTGTATCCGATGGAAGCCACTCCATAGAGTTCTTTTGTAGAAAGCACACAGCATGCAAGCAGGACCCCTTTTGCACCGTATTGACTCAGCGATCCGCAAGAACCCCTACATTCTGCACCGACGGGTCTTTCTGGAAAGTGCACAGGGGAAAATAACCTTGCGAGGCAAGGTTGATTCATACTATCAGAAGCAAATGGTTCAAGAAGTCCTGCGTGGCATGGACGGAATCGCCGAGATAAGCAACCAGCTCGAAGTGGATGATTATAACTAGTGGATGATTATAACTCTTGAGCAACGCTTTACGCATTCGACGCTGAGGGACAAAATCACTGAATGAAATCCCCGGACAACGACGAACGGTTTGGTGTGAATATTTGTAGTGACGATGACGAAATGGCTCGAACCGCATACCACGAGGCTGGCCATTGCGTTATGGCTGTGCTTTGTGGCGCCCATGCGAGTCACGCTTCAGTCTCTCCCGAAGAGGACGGTTTCTTTGGCAAGGTAGACATCCAGTGGCCTGGTCCACGCCCACTTGCCAATGAACTCTCGGTCATTCTGGCTGGACCGGTAGCCGAAATGATCTATCGAGGTGAACCGTTGCACCCAGGGTTTGTTCCCGAATGGACTCTAGACTGGCAACAAGCATGGACGCTCGCCAGGCCCCGACAGTCATCTGATGTGAAATGCCTTGAAGTGCTTGAGCAGCTTGTCGCGAGATTGCATCGGGATATCTCAGACGAGCGGTTTTGGGCCGCCGTTGCAGCTGTCCAAGATTTACTAATGGCGTACGAGGACATCGGACATGAACAGATCGAATACGAAGTACGGGTTTGGCTCAATCCATGAGCCGAGGCATTTAGCGATCGAATATTTTCTTCACCGCGTAAATCGTTGTCGCTCGACCGGCCCGAGCAATGGAGGTCGTCAGAGGAATTTCCTTTGGACAGACCGCGACGCAGTTTTGTGCGTTACCGCATTCCTGGATTCCGCCAGGGGAAGTAAGCGCCTCCAAACGTTCGCTGGCCATGTTCTTTCCGACAGGATGGGAATTGAACAGCATCGCTTGTGAGATTGCGTGAGCACCCACAAACCCTTCATCGTACGAAGCATTTTTTCGCGCAGTGTGCTCCGCCTCGGTTTCGCCTGGTTGGCGTTGAATTTCGATTTTTGTGAATTGAGGACACGCTTCTAAACAGCAGCCACAGCTCATGCACTGACTGAGTGGGTAATTTTGTTCCTGTTCTTCGCGTGAAATTCGAGGACCGGCACCCATGTCGTAGTAGCCATCGACAGGCACCCAAGCTTTGACTCGCTGCAATGAACGAAAGAGTCTCGAACGATCGATAACAAGATCACGGACCACAGGAAACTTGGTCATGGGACGAAGTTCGATTTCGTTCGAATCATCTTCGAGCAATCTATCCACAAGTGCACTACAGCTTTGACGCACGCGACCGTTGATGACCATCGTGCACGAGCCGCAAACCTCTTCGAGACAACCGCAATCCCAAGCCACCGGTGCTACTTTTTTCCCTTCGCTCGTTTTGGCTTGAGCGGCCACTTTTTGCAAGACGCTTATGACGTTCATGTCCGGCTCATACGCGACTTGGTGACGCTCCCAGTATCCAGGCAGACCAGGGCCATCCTGCCTGAGAATACGAACGTTGACTTTAGTAGGGCGGCGTTTTGTGGCTGCTTCGTTTGCTGGAGCGTTCATGGGAATTATAGGTGATTAAGGATCGATGATAGTGGATTGCAAAGTCTTTTTGGAATCAAGCTTGTTGAAGTCTAGGTTGCTCCGACAAGCACCTTCTTTTCTGATTCCAAGGACTTATTTGCTTTGGCTGCGGTTCGTTCTTTCCAAACTTGTTCGATGACCTCGGCACCCACAAGACCGTACAACCGTGGGCGTGGGGGGAGTAGCCGAGTGTCAATATCCTCATAAGTAATATCTGGCTCAGTTCCGTTCCAATTACAGACCGTGGACTTGAGGAACTTCTTGTTGTTTTCCTCAAAAGCGTCGCACCATTCCTCCGCTTCGGCGCGCTTCTTTACTGGATCCGTTGCACTCAAGCTAGGCATGCAATAGGCCGGCTTGAAGTGCGCTCCACGACTTTCATCCCGCTGCAAGGCACCCTTAAGAATGCACTTGGCGACAGGGAACATATCCTGAACTGCCTTGGTGAAGATAACGTTCTGATTTGTCCAGCTGCCAGTGTCCGACAAGCCGCACTTTGCCGCACGATCGCTCAGCTCGCTGACCTTTGCGTACGCTTCGGTCAATTGGTTGTTGTCGCGAACCACGGTGGCAACTCGGGTCATCACGTCGCCCAACTCCTGATGAATCAAATAAGGATTCTCATCACCGGACGTATTCGACAATAGCTTCTTGTGGCGAGTTTCGTGAACCGTAACTGCTTTTTCGTAGATACTCTTTGGCAGATCGCACGCTGCCTTGTTTCCCTTCATCCAGTTGACGATTCCAGGGCCCATGAAAAGACCGCTGAAAATGCAGCTTAACAAGGAGTTTGCCCCGAGTCGATTTGCGCCGTGATATTGGTAATCACATTCACCTATTGCATACAGACCGGGCACGTTGGACGATTGGTTCTTTGGTGAACCAGGCAGAAGACCGCCATCGGCGTTGGCCTCGTAGTTGACCCACAATCCACCCATGCTGTAGTGAACGGCCGGGAAAATCTTCATCGGTTCTTCGCGAGGATCAACGCCTTGGAACTTTTCGTAGATTTCAAGAATCCCGCCAAGCTTTCGATCCAGTTCTGCCCGCGAAATGTGGGTCAGGTCGAGGTAAACGCTCATGCGAGACGGGTCGACCGAGAGTCCCTCATTGACGCAAATGTTAAAAATCTCTCGCGTTGCAATGTCTCGAGGAACCAGGTTGCCGTATTTAGGGAACCTCTCTTCCAGGAAATAATATCGTTCTGTCTCTGGAATCTCTTTGGGGTATCGCGAGTCGTTTGGTTTACGTGGCACCCAAACGCGTCCACCCTCGCCTCGAGCTGACTCGCTCATCAAGCGTAGTTTGTCGGCACCGGGAATGGCGGTCGGGTGCACTTGGATGAACTCAGGGTTTCCCATGTTGGCTCCGGCTTGGAAGCAACGGCTGGCTGCACTTCCTGTGCAAAACACCGACATCGTCGACCGACCATAGATGAGGCCATTGCCACCTGTAGCGACCACCACAGCGTCAGCTGGAAACGCTCGAATCTGCATCGTCACCATGTCTTGAGCTGCAGCCCCGACACATCGACCGTTGTCATCCAAAATCGGTCCCAAGAAATCCCAAAACTCATACTTCTTGACCAGTCCTTCGCTTTCACGGCGTCGAACTTGTTCGTCGAGCGCGTACAAAAGCTGCTGTCCGGTCGTGGCACCAGCAAAAGCCGTTCGTTTGTAGAGAGTGCCGCCGAACCTTCGTCGATCGATAAAGCCCTCGGGGGTTCGATTAAACGTGACACCTAACCGATCCATCAAATCGATCACTTTCGGTGCCCAATAAGCCATCTCCTTGACTGGAGGCTGGTTCTGCAGAAAGTCGCCACCGTAAATGGTGTCGTCGAAGTGTTTCCATTCGTCGTCGCCATCTTGACGCGTCATGTCACTAACACTATTGATCCCACCTTGTGCGCAGACGCTGTGCGACCTTTTGACCGGAGTCAGGCTCAGCAAATCCACGGCGACTCCCAGTTCGGCCAACTTCATGGTTGCCGCCAATCCAGCCAAACCACCGCCAACGACCAAAACGCGATTACTTCCCATCTCTATACTACCAATCGAAAAGTGCGATCTCAGATTTGCTTTAGGAACTCTTGCGGCCGCGTCAAAACGAAGCCCACTCAAGCTGTTTTTGTTCTCATTGTAAACCGGTATCAAGCCAGCAACATAACGACTATTGCACTGGCTCTGGTTTCGGTTCTTCTGCGTGTGATCCACCCGATCGTTTGTGATCGTCTGGAGTGATTGTCCTCAATTGAATAGCCGCGTCG
>JANMNR010000301.1:0-7438 GCA_031368325.1 Pirellula sp. | reverse complement strand
GGCGTGCATCGATTTTTGGGCTACTTCCGCGAGGGTGCCCAGAGTTACGAGGAAAACGTCGTGTGTCAGGACATGTCGCGCTCTGACACAGCATTGCCCACCTTTGTCCCATTTGACTGTGCACGTGAGTTGAATTGACTTTCATGAGCGTTTGAAACATTTTCAAAAATCATTGACTTCAAGTGTCTCCCGTCGATTCGCCTAAATTCCTAGCTGGTCATTTCGAATTGGTCTTCGTTTTGCACATGTGGGTTTAGGACAGCAGCAAGAGGTTTTCCGCAAGGTGCGGATTCCAGTTCCAGGTTTGCTGCAAGTTCTAAACTTGGGAGATTTGGTAATGACAACGACCATCACGCCGGCGCGCTCAACTCCGGTAGTTAATTCCCGGGACTCTTTTTCTTTATTGCGAAAGGAAATGGAGGATCTCATTTCGAATTTCTGGGGAGTCAGCCCGTCTAGCGTACTTTCGCAAGCAATGTCGCCTGCATTAGATGTCGTCGAATCGGAGAATTCGTTTCAAATAAAAATGGATGCTCCTGGGCTCCAAGCGAAAGATATCAATGTGCAGGTTCATGGGAACACACTCACTTTGAGCGGGCAACGGCAAGAAGAGAAAGAAACGAAGGACAAAACCTTCTATCGCATGGAGCGTCGCCACGGGAGTTTTTCCAGGACGGTGGCTCTACCATGTGCGATCAACGAGAGTGAAGCAGTGGCCGAATACACCAACGGAGTGTTAACCCTGATCCTACCGAAGGCGGAAGGTGCTAAGTCCAAGAGGATTGCGGTAAAGGGGAGCTGATAGCGTTTGAACTTTTCTTCGCATTATCTTGTTTCGAGGTGACGTGCGATGCCTTTGCGAATCTTGATTGCAGACAGCAACCCCGAATCCCGGGATTTGTTACGTCGGCTGCTTTGCAGTTGTGGTTTTGAATCGCTTGTCGCCTCGACCGGGCGTGAGTTCCTGGAGTACGTCGAGACATTCCTGCCTGACGTAGTGTTGGTTTCGGACGACGCTTTATCGCTTGAGGAAAAGATGTTTACCAACTTATGGGACCGTTTCGAGCAAGGAAAAGTATCTGTGATCGTCATGCCCACGGTGGCATCGCATGAGTTCCAATTACCTGAGTTGGATGGACGATTGTTGCGACGGCTGACCGCCCCATGGTCTTCGATGGAACTGCTAAACGCCATCTTGGAAACAACGTACATTGGTCGCAGTGAAGCAAAACCTCGCGTGGATAAGGCAAACGGCGTAGGTAGTGGGGCAATGGCAGCCCAATGATAACCACAGCACAACACGAAGGTTCGAATCGTGACGCACTCATCGAGTCGTTACTCGCCCCTTCCTCTTATACGCACTCGGTTGCTGGGCTAATAGTGTTGCATGAAACACACATCTCATGGGTTCTCCTTGCGGGGCATTTCGCCTACAAGATCAAAAAGCCGATCGTGACGGACTTCCTGGACTACGGATCCCTTGAAAAACGTCACCATGCGTGTTGCGAGGAACTTAGACTCGGCAGTCGCTACGCACCAGGTTTGTACTTGGACGTAGTTCCTGTAGCTTTTGAGGATGGTCTGATTCGCATGGATGGCGACGCGCAGCCGATTGAATTCGCCGTTCGGATGCAGAGATTCGACTCGGATGCATTGTTGAGCCAACAGCTTGCCAAGAAACTCGTCACGGTGGAAAACATGATTCAGTTGGCTAGCACAATCGCGACCTTTCATGGCGATGCGTTGAGGCTTGAGTCTAGTAAGGACTACGCTTCGGTACTTCTCGCCCAAGCAAGACAAAATTTTGAGTTCCTGCTTAGCGAACCGGTGCTTCGTCAGGACCCCTGTCTGCAAGAGTTGGAAAAATGGACTACGACTTACCTTGAAAACAATCGACAGCATTTCATGAATCGAATGAGGGATGGGTTCATTAGAGAGTGTCATGGAGATCTCCATTGCGGCAACATTGTGTTTTGGAATAGGCGATGGGTTCCATTCGATGGAATCGATTTCAACTCAGAGCTCTCTTGGATCGACGTTGCCAGCGATATTGCCTTTTTGGTGATGGACTTAAAGGAGCTTGGGTATCCGGAGTTGTCGGCTGCTTTCCTGAATGCGTACCTGGAGCAAACGGGGGACTATGAGTTGCTATCGGTGTTGAAATGGTACTTGGTCTACCGTGCGTTAGTTCGTGCAAAAGTCGCCGTCATGCGAACACGACAGCAGAATCAGGTGGAACGACTTGATTTGGAACAAATCGGGCTGGCCAAAACATACATACGTTTGGCTCAACAGTTGCGTGAAGTCGGTGCTCGAAGGCTTTGGATTACGCACGGCTTGAGCGGAAGCGGCAAGACGACCGGAAGTCAACAGATCGTTCAACGTGAAGGGGCTATACGGGTTCGATCTGATGTCGAGCGCAAAAGACTTTTCAAAACAGCCCAAGCAAGAAAAAGCGAGCATTCTACAGGGGTAGGAATGTACACTCCAACCGCTTCCGAATTGACTTACCAAAGACTTTTTGATGTTTCCCGGGTCATCGTTCAATCGGATTACACCGCGATCGTCGATGCGACTTTCCTCAAACATTCAGACAGAAGTCGATTTCGAAGTCTGGCAAATTCTGAACGTGCTGAGTTTCGGATCCTCGACTTTGAAGCGGATGTAGAGGTATTGCAGCAGCGAATAACGGATCGGCGCCTAACCGGCAATGATGCTTCCGATGCGACCTCGCAGGTCCTTGCAGGTCAAATCGCGAACCAAGAGCCTCTCACCGCCGAAGAGCAAGAAGCATCGGTTTCCGCTGTGGGCCTGACACGTGGTATGGCCGGCACTGGTGGTGGCTATTGAGAAGTTGACTGTGTGCAATCCACCGCTTGTATTGTTTGTGTTTGAAAAAAGCTCGAAAGAAATGAGACCTATCATGAAAATGCTACTCACCACGGACGGATCGGAATCTGCCGAACAAGCGATCCGCTGGTTCTCACGCTTGCCTATCGCGCATAGCGCATCCTATGAAGTACTTACTGTTTCAAGCTATCAAGTTTATGGAGTGTACCCCGCCGACATTCATGAGGAACTCGTCCGTTTAGAAAGTGCGCACGCTCTCGAATCCTTTCAAAGAGCACAAAGGATCCTGCAGGATGTAGGAATAGGGGCCACGCAGGTCACCTGTTTAGGGCATCCAGCAGACGAGATTACGCGTTACGCTAAGGAGAACCAGGTAGATTTGGTAGTCGTCGGCGCACATGGGATGAGTTTTTTAGAAAACATGTTCATCGGCAGCACTAGCGAAACGGTGGCTCGCCATGCACCTTGTTCTGTTCTCGTCGTTAGAGCGTCGCATCCGAAAAACGCCAACGAGAGTGAACTGGGCAGCATCACAGTTGCATCCGATTGCTCTGATGCAGATCGACAAATAGTCGCTCAGATCAAAGCGCTCGGTGTTTCCAAAACCACCAGGTTCAACCTGATCTCCGTGATCGAACATCCATACCTTTTGGAACCAGCTTTTGAGTACGATTCCCAACTCACTCGTACGACGGCACTATCACTGGACCGATTGGCGAAGGAGTTAACTGAGTGTTCCGAAGATATCGAGAAGCATGTGTTCGAGAAGATTCACGTAGCAAGTTGCATTCTCAACTACATTCAGACGCATCAGACGGACATTATTGTTCTGGGCGACAAGGGCCGAACAGCGATTGGTCGCTTCTTTCTCGGGAGCGTGTCACGCGTTTTACTTCACCATGCACCTTGTTCCGTACTGCTTGTTCGAAAACGGTTAGGCTAGCGGTTCGTGTCAGCTGTGTATTCGCGGGAACCTCCTTCAATACGGGAAGGGCTATCGTGTTAGTCTATTTCTTGGCTGGGGACTAATCCGCCAGCCAGCTTACTGCAAGCGAAGCCACGCACAGCGTAATCAATAGGACCCCAATCCAGCCAAAAACGTTGCTTATTTTGCCTATTTGTGTTGCTCCGACAACCTTGGGGTCGTTTGCCAAGAGCTGGAGAGCAATGACATGAAATGGTAGCAAGATGGCGTTGACCACTTGGCTCGAGTAGATCAGTGAAATGAGAGGAAGACTCGGCAGCGAAACAACGCTTACGGCTGCAACGGTCAGTCCAACAAATGCCGCGTAGAAGAATTGGAAATGACGAGAATCCAGGTCTAGCGAAGCGGGAGCACCAATCCCTTCTGCGATGGAATAGGCTGTTGCAAGCGGTACAATGGCGGCTGCCAAAAGCGATGCACCCAGAAGCCCGGTCCCGAAAAGAATCGTTGCAAAGGAGCCTGCCAACGGCTTGAGCGCGATGGCCGCATCACTCGCATCCTGGATGTAAATGCCCTCACGATGAAGTGTAGTCGCGCACGCAACGGCGATTGCCAGCCCTATGACTCCCGTGAGTATCGAACCAATGAAGACATCGATACGCTCCCACTTCAAATTGGCCACCTGGATCTTCTTATCCACAGCATAGGATTGTAGAAAGGCAAGACCCCAAGGGGCAAGAGTCGTACCGAGCGTTGCTGTTATCGCTATCCAGCCAGCATGATTAGCAGGCATCTGCGGAATGACCGAACTTTGCAACAGGAGAAACCAATCGGGGCCGGAAAGAATCCCGTCGACAATGTAGAGCGCCAAGGTTGAAGACACAATGAGAAGAATGAACTCGACCCGTTGAAAGGATCCGAACACGACCATGAGTGAAATCAGTATTCCAGCGATGGGTGTGCTGATCCATGACGGAATACCAACCAACGAAGCTGCTGCAGAAATACCAGCATACTCTGCGCATATCGTGCCGAAGTTGGCGAGCATCAATCCAATGACCGCAACATAGCCCATCCGCCTTCCCCATCTGTGTCGGATGACGCCGACAAAACCCTTACCGCTGGCTGCGCCAATCTGGACCGCAAGCAAATGGAAATACACAAGTAGAATTGTCGATGCGGGAATAATCCAAAGAAGTCGGTATCCGTGATCGGCACCGAGTACGGAGTAAGTCGTTATTCCGGCGGGGTCATCATCTGAGAGACCTGCAAGCAGTCCCGGTCCGAGTACGGCCAGGAGGGAAGCCAACGCGCCCGCACCCGCGTTTCTCGCGGAAACAAATTTGGCAGTCGTTCCGCGCCGTCGATGCGAAATCGGATGCGGCTTGCGAGCGTGTCGATGTGAGGTCATCTTTGTTTAGGATCGAAGATAGCTGTATCTAAACAATTTAAGGATTCGCTTAAACTCTACCATCAAAGCACTTTGCATGCCGAAAGTTACTTCAACCCTGCGCATGTCGGCTGATTGGCTCCTAATCGCTGCTTGTTCGTTCTCACCGCGCGGTTGACTGGATTTAAGACCATGAAGGGCACCCAGGATGCTTCGGGCATTCAAGCGTCAACCGACGATCTGGTTGCCGACGCCGTAGCAATCAAACCAAACATTGCGGATCCTCTTCCAGGGTTTGACAACAAACAGTCAGTGGACGTGAGTGGTACTTGGAAGTGGGAAAGAACCTTTGGCCCCAGTCGCACGCAGTTCACACCTCGACTTACAATGGATGGCAACCAAGTTGCGGGAATTCTGATTTCAAAACGGGGCGATGAAGAGTCAGTCTCGCAGGAGATACCCGATGTCGAACTACTTGGCAACAAAATCGTCTTCAATGTGAACAGTCGATTCCGCAATGCGAATGTTCCAACGACGTACGTAGCGATTATCAATTATAACAAGTCAATTGGTTGGACGATGAGCGAGTTTGGTGGCAGCCAGCGCGACAGACGTTGGGAGTGCAGTCGTGACTAGACGAATGGTTCATACTTCATCGATAGACGCTTGTATTACCAAAGCAGTTCGGTGTTAAATCTTGTTCGTTCACTTTTCGAATCCTGGGCGATCCTTGCTACACAAAACCGCAGCGACGTTCAAACGGTATTACGCCATGCGTACACGAGTCTAACCGGTTTGGTCCAACCAACTGAAGGATCTACTTTTGGTCAAGCGATTTGATTATCGCCTCAAAAGCTGGTTTAGGATTGTTGTTACCATCAAACAATAGGGGGCTACCTTGCGATCGCCACGAGACGGCATCGTTGACTCCCCAGAATGTCACCACATCGATTACGTCTTTATGTTTAATAAAGGCCCTAAAAATTCCCGCGTAAGCTTGTGTTAATCGGTTATCTGAGTCGGAAACCAAACCGCCCCTAGTGGCAGATCCATTCGATCCAATGTCAGCGCCAGTTCCTCGCTGGCCAGCCGATGCGGAGTTCACGTCGAGCTCTGTAATATGAATGGGTAGGCCGAGCGTCTTCATCTCCGTCAAAGCAAGGTCCATGGTTTCGAAGGTGGTTGAAACATTGCAATGAGCCTGTGAACCGATCGCATGAATGGGAGTCTTCTGTTCTTGCAATGCCTTGATAAGCTTTACCAACTTGACGCGCTTTTCTGGATTCTCCAATCCGTAATCGTTGTATCGCAAAATGGCTTCTGGATCGGCTTCATGAGCAAATTCAAACGCCTTGGCAATAAAGTCTGGGCCGATGATCACTGACCAGGGCGAACGCCGAAGGACTTCGGGGTTAGAGTCGGATAGTGCTTAGTTGACAACATCCCATACCTTGACTTTGCCTCTGTATCGACCAACTACAGTATGGATATGCGCTCGCATTCGCTCCAGCAATTCTTCGCGCGAGGCTCGCGGACCGTTGAGATTAAAGGCGCGAAATCCTCCAAATCCTCTTTGCCCGCCGCGATCTGGTCCCCCTGGGCCCGTTCTAGGTTGCCCGTCAATGTTGGGTGATGGTGGCGAGTTACTTGGTGGAGTGGTTGCGCTAGGATTAGCTTCAGGTACTCGCGGAGGATTGATGGTCAAGTCGCTAAAACGACCAGTCGCATTTGCAGCATTTTCTGGAGCGGGATGAGTCCCTTCAAAAACCCAATTCGGCGTTTGAGAGTGCCAAACCAGCGTGTGCCCTGCAACCTCCATGTTGTTCCTAGCAGCATAATCAATTAACGCATCAGCAGGTCCGAATTCGAAGCCGTCAGACCCCGCTCTTGGGTGAATTAGTTGCCACTTCATGTCGTTTTCTGCGACGACATGATTGAACTGTTGTTTCGCGAGCTCTTGGTCCTTGGCAATGTCTTCCGCCGATCGGCGAATCGCCTGCCCCATCGTTATCGATCGATTGACGGCCACACCCACACGAAACGAGTCTCGAAAAACGTCTTTCAAAGCGGCCGTTGTTTCTACAACTGACGCTTCCGAAGAGGTTGTGGCCGAAGTTTTCTTTGGATCTGGTATATCTCGCTTCTGACCGTCCAGTTCTGCCGTACCGTTGGCCGTTACCTTTGCACCTTCGTCCTGTAACGTGAAAGCATATTTTTGCAGACCGCCCTGCGTGTTGAAATCAGCTTTCCAGGTTCCTGAAAGATTTTCACCA
>JANMNR010000288.1:0-17151 GCA_031368325.1 Pirellula sp. | reverse complement strand
GAACAAAGGAGAATTGCAGAGTTACCTTATTGAAATCACTCGCGATATCTTCAGTGCGAAAGATGACCAAGGAAAAGGCGGTTATCTCGTCGACAAGATTGTGGATGTGGCCGGTGCAAAAGGTACGGGTAAGTGGATGAGCCAATTGGCACTCGACTTAGGAGTACCTTCCACGCTTGTTACAACCGCTGTCTACGCACGCTCTTTGTCGTCCATCAAAGAAGCAAGGATTCGAGCAAGTCAAGTTTTGCCGAGCCCTGCTGCTTCCAGCAACAAACACTTCGATTCGGCGGTAAAAGCGTTAGTTGGCGACAAAAAAGCGTTCATCGAAGCGGTCAAGCAAGCGCTCTATGCCTCCAAAATTTGCTCTTATGCTCAGGGATTCGTGCAATTGCAGGAAGCCAGCAAAGAGCACAATTGGGGCTTAAACTATGGCGACTGCGCATTGCTATGGAGAGGTGGCTGTATCATCCGCGCACAATTCCTCGATCGTATTAAAGAAGCGTTCGACGCGCAACCGAACCTCGAAAACTTGCTCTTGTACCCTTATTTTACTGAGGCGATTGAAAAAGCGCAGGAGTCGTGGCGAGCTGCCGTCATGGCAGCAACACATTTAGGACTGCCGGCACCCGCATTCACAACTGCACTGGCCTATTACGACAGCTATCGTTTGCCTCGATTGCCAGCGAATCTGCTTCAGGCGCAGCGAGATTACTTTGGTGCACACACATACCAACGTATCGATATGCCGGGAACATTCCACAGCGAATGGCTCGATCTCCGCAAGCAGCCTTCGTAGAACTTCACTCCACGCAGATTGCGGGCTCAAAGCCAAGGTGATAACAAAGCCCACCGAGTTTACCTCGTTGGGCTTAGTTTTTTGCCTTGCCATGTTCGCCGATTTACCGTCGGTCGTATTTGACTTGAATCTAAACTCTTTGACGTCCTAGGCCTAAGCTCAGGCCTCGCAACTCCACGTGAGGCTGATGTTGGACTCGTCGGTACTCCCGGCGGTATCACTGGCACCCCGCCCTGCAGAAGATCTCTCATAGCCAATTCCCTGCCAATGGGTTCGAATCGCGTCCTTCCCTCGTAGCATTCCAGCCGCATCATGAGCTCAGCGGACAGTTCCTCTATGGTTCCGAAAATCCGTGTGATTTTGCCTTCGAAGTAATGCGATCCGACCGCGGCAGGGATGGCGACGATGAGACCGGCCAAGGTTGTCACGAGTGCTTCATAAATCCCAACCGCCAAGAAATCAGCCCGGTTCTGACCCGCAGTCAACTGAGTCGTATCGTGAAACGCTCGGATCAATCCCCAAACAGTACCCAACAATCCTAGAAGTGGCGCAATACCCGCTGACAAATTGAGCCATCGAACGTTGCTATAGGCTCGATCGACTTCGCGTTGCGTCGCTTCCGCCGTCGCGGCTAGCACCTCCGGTTGCGGCCGACCGGTCTTCACAACCATGGCACGGAAGATTTTCGCTGCCGCGGAGTTGGACTCACCACATAGTCGATAAACCTCTCTAGGATCCAAAACTCCCTGCCGAGCAAGTTGCAATAAACCCTTGCGGAGCGCACTTGGCAGAATGTTCCCTGTCCTCAATCCGATCCACCGATCGAACACAAAGGTGACCACCATCAGGCTTACCAAGCCGATGGGAATCATAAATACCCCGCCTTTGATCATCAGATCAAAGTAGTCAATGTCGAGTTTTGGTGCATTTTGCGAAGCCGTCATTGCTTCGCGATTCGCGGCTGCATCTCGTACTCGCTGATTCAATTCGCTATCGGATACCTGCCCAATCGCTGAATTCACACAAGCAGCCGCAAAAAAGAGTCCGCTCATCGCGAGGACGAGACTAGCCTGGTTTCGATATGGAAACATTAAAACACTTTTTGGCATAAACAATCCTCGAAACATCCAATCGGTACGCCGCTAGTATATCAGCCTGTCACTCTTTGATCACCTGGAATAACTCGGCTTGCGACGAGTTGATTTCCCATGAAATTGGTCTTAGATGCGAATCTCTCAGCATTTCGCTCAGCACTGTCCGGTAATCGGATTCGGTTTTTTTGTCTGTTAATTTTTCTCGATATTGCACTCCCGACCAAACGACAATCACATCTGACACGCCATGAGAATGCAAAAATTCCGCGAACGCCTGCGGAGACTTTGCCATGCTATCAAGCCCGTGATCAAACGGGCCATAGCCGATGCAGTCCGCCCACAAATCGAAATCGTCGCTCTCACCGACCAGCAAAACCCTTCTCTTCGACAACTCATCATTCGATTCGCGATAGCGTGCGTTAAAACAAGACGCGTAGGTTGGCGTCTCGGAATTCTCGCCGTCTGGCAATGTAGACTCAGCAACAAAAGTCCTGTTTTGGTCCAAAGCTTCTAAACTCACCAAAATTCGATTGTCGCTCATCGGCCAAATTGGAATAACAACAATCGACCAGCAAATCGCAATCGAGACCAAGACCATCATGGGATAACCTCGAACACGTGCCGCAAGCCACTGCGCGCCCGCTGCTGCTGGCCACGCGAGTATATACAGCGTACCCATCCAATCTCGGTCTTGCCTCATTGAAAAGAGCCACCACACCAACACCCAATAGGCGACCCATCCAACGGCCATTCGAATCGTCGAATGGCTCCAATAACAAAAGACACCAACCGTCGCCAACGGAACCAACAACAAACCATGACCGCTCGAGTTCCAAAACAATCGAAACAATCCATCGAGCCAATTGGCCATCCGATAGGGTGATTTGATTTGGCCCAGGGTGTCGGTGGCCGAAACTGCGTCCGCCTCGCCAATCATTTCGGAAACTGTTTCGCTCGGAACTCGATGTGCATAAGCCAAACCGCTTCCCATCTCACTTGCTTTCGCCAAAACAAGCTTCTCCGCTGCAAAGCGTCCCCAAGGATAAATCGGATCTCCGCCTTCAATGCCATTGCGAACATAAAACCCACAAGCGGCTATCAAGATCACGACGCCTGCAAGCCAGCTTGGACCTATGCCGCTTTCTGATTTCAAACTGCGTGGCTCGGCAATTGCTTCGGTGCGAAACCACGGGAGTCGCTGCTTCGATAGCCACAAACAACAGGCCGGCACTCCCACCAAGGCCGCGGCTCCGTAACCTGAACTCAAAGCGCCAGCAACCATGAATCCCCAAAGGACTCCTAAACTGGCCTTGGGTAGCGATAACTCTGATGTGGCGTTCCAAACCACCAATAAGCCCACTACCCAGATCCCGATGAGCCCTTCGGTGCGTCCCAATCTAATTAGCTCCGAGAGGCCCGGAGTTGCTATCAACAGGAAGCCAATAAAAAGTCCCGATAGATAACCCCACCGTCGCCCAAGATGAACACTTACCAAAAACACCCCACAGAGTCCTAGCATGGCTTCGACCGTTTTGCCCGCCAACACGCTCAAAAGCAACCGTTCTTGCAATCGTTCTCGCGATGCAATCGTATCAATGTTCAGATCGGTGATAGAGGGCATGTCCAGCATGAAAGCACTTGAAAACGCAACGGCCGGCATTGCGAACCCAGCTGGCGCGTTGGCAAGCAAATTGTTTGTCGAAAACGTGAGCTTGCCATCCAATGTCGCATGCTTCACTAGCCACCAATCCACCTCTCGCACTTGCATGTCTCGTGTCGGGACGCTTGCTCCATAGACTTGCACACCCGCCAAAAAGACTGAGGCAAGTATCAGCAAGCCAATCATGCGTCGACTGATTGAACTTGCAAATGACACGTCCACGACGACCCCCGATGTTGAAGCGGCTGCGACTTGTCTCGTCCGAAATCGAGACAATACAAACGCAGTTCCAATCAGAAACGCAATCGCCCAAACAAGCCATGGCACACCAACAATCGAACCAAAAAGGAAAACGATAGCCGCAAGAGTCACGTGACCAACCAAAACAGCAACGCCGATTCTTTCGTATTTGGAGAGTCGATTCCAAATGGGATCCAATCGCGAAAGCAGACTTCCAATGAAAAGGCAGGAAACAATCCATATGGTGGCGGCCAGCAAAATGGGCAACCGATCCAGCATCGTCACCGGCAAATTTCCGCCGGACCATTGCCACCAAATCGCAGTCGGAACCGAAACATGCAGCAGCCAGTACTCCCATCGCGGGATCGCTTGTGCCTGCCCCGATGGGTCGGCTAGGGGCATGCAGGGAGCCGCCAAATAGGCAAAAACGTATGCGAACACCATCGCTGTGGCCAACAATCGAATTGCAAAAAGCAAGGTGGAACGCATGGAAAACCTTCTTGAAGTCGACTTGAATCTTGGAAAAACCCGCAAAAACGGTCCGAAGCTCCAGCCCAAATGATGACAAAACGCTCGATGGATTGCCAGCGGCATATTCGATGTGATATGGTTGTGGTATGAGCAAACAACCCTTAGCGGGGATCTTCACCCCCAACATCACTCCTGTAAACTCCCGCGGCGAGCTCGACGAAGACACGCTTCGCGGCTACATCGACTGGCTAATCGAGCATGGCGTTCATGGCCTTTACCCAAACGGCAGCACCGGCGAGTTCGTTCGTTTTACCCCAGAAGAACGTAAACGCGTCATCGAAGTTGTCGTGGACCAAACTCGAGGCCGAGTCCCAATCCTAGCCGGTGCCGCAGAAGCCAACATCGAAGAGACCATCCGCGCTTGCGATACCTATGGTGCGTTGGGTGTCAGGGCAGTGGCGATTGTCGCTCCGTTCTATTATCGTTTGGCCCCCGATGGCGTTTACGCCTACTTCAAACAAATTGCCGACCGCGTTTCGGTCGATGTGACGCTTTACAACATCCCGTTGTTTGCCTCGCCCATCGACGTGGCCACTGTCAAGCGATTGGCACAGGAATGCCCACGCGTGGTCGGGATCAAGGACAGCTCAGGCGATGTTCCGCACATGATGCGAATGATTGCCGAAGTTCGTCCGATTCGAAATGACTTCTTCTTCATGACGGGTTGGGACGCAACGCTAGTTCCGATGCTCATGGTCGGTTGTGACGGAGGTACGAACGCAACCAGCGGCGTAGTACCGGAGCTGACCCGAAGTATCTACGAAGCGGCTCGGGCCGGACAATGGGAACGGGCAATGCAGATTCAATACAAATTGCTCCCTTTGTTTGACACCATGCTGTCGACAGCCGAGTTTCCCGAAGGATTCCGTCGAGGCGCCAAGATTCGAGGGTGGGATCTAGGACAATCGCGTCAGCCCCTCACCGCTCAGCAAATCACCGCGGCCGATGTTACACAAGGCAAGCTTCAAGAGTTGCTCGCCAACTATGACTTTATGCAATCCAATCGATCCAAACAGGGGAACATAACCTCAGCGAAAAGTCTCATGGCAGACGACTCCGTCATTGATCGAATCGTGAGCGAAGTCTTGCAAAAGTTGCGAGCCAACTAAAGCCGTACCAGGGCAACACAAAAATGCAGGAGGCTGAAAATCCAGACGACATCGTTCTACGCACCCGCGAGCGTGAACGCGTGGTTTGGATTCGAACTCAGGCATTCGCAGCTCTCTTGGCTGTGATAGCCCTTTGGACACTGGCGGTTTGCTGCTATCGATCGAACACCGAGCGATTCGATAGCCGCCCACCCTCCGAGTTAGTCGTCGATCTGAACGACGCGACGCTTGCGGAGCTAAATTTACTGCCTGGAGTCGGGGAAAAACTCGCGAGCGACATTCTCAAGTATCGCGAAGAAATCGGAAGCTTCCACTCAGTGGACGAACTGATGAACATCCGAGGAATCAAGGAGGGCAGGCTTCTCTCTCTCAAAAAGTATGTCACCGTGGGCAGCAAACAAAAACTCGCCAAGTGATCCGATTGTTGCCCCTGCCATCAAAGACTCACCAACCAATACAATCCACCCTCTCCATCCTCAAAACCGTCAAACTTTTCTTAATCGAAACTCACTTTCGAGCATCTCCATGTTTTGGCTGTATTTTTCTTAAGCCAGACATTTCGCTGAGACTCGTTAAGTGAACTTCATGAACAAGATACTCGCCCATCGGATAACGGTGCTGCTTTTTGCTTCAACGATTTTCGTAAGCGCATTCCTATTGTTCCAAGTTCAGCCGATTATGGGTAAGTATATTTTGCCCTGGTATGGCGGTAGTCCTGGAGTCTGGACCACTTGCATGCTCGTCTTTCAAGTGCTGCTGTTTGGCGGGTATGCGTACGCCCATGCCTTGAATCGCTTCCTGGCCTTGCGTTTTCAAATTGCGCTGCATTGCGGGTTGTTGCTGCTGGCATCGCTCACTCTGCCCATTACACCGTCGAGCGCATGGAAACCGGTGGGAGACGAGTCCCCGACCTGGATGATTATGCTATTGCTCGCGTGCAAAGTTGGAGCCCCCTACTTTTTGTTGTCGTCCACCGGACCGCTACTGCAATCCTGGCTCGGCCAGTCTAAGATCATTGAACAGCCGTACCGACTCTACTCCCTTTCCAATGTCGGATCGATGTTGGCGCTCCTTTCCTTTCCTTTTGTCATCGAACCCGCTTTTTCGTCCACGCAGCAATCCAGCATTTGGTCGATTGCTTTTGTTGTCTTTGCCATCGTATGCAGTGTATCTGGCGCGGCACTGTTTCGAGCTAGCAACTCCACTGAAACTTCCAAAGTCATGCAACCCAAAATTGGAACGATCGATTGGCCCACCTTTGGCGCATGGTTTGGCTTGTCGATGCTCCCATCCGTTATGCTATTGGCTACCACCAACCAAGTCTGCTTGGATACAGGCGTGATCCCATTCCTTTGGGTCCTCCCTCTGGCTATCTACTTGTTGACCTTTATCTTGACCTTCGATAGCGACCGTTGGTATCGCCGACGACCATCGGTCATGATGGCGACCGTCTCTTTCCTAATACTCTTTGTTCTAAAGCTGCTGACGATCCAGGCACCACTTTTTGTAGAACTAACACTCTACTTCAGCGGATTGTTCTTTTCGTCTATGGTGTGTCATGGCGAACTCGTTCGACTAAAACCGCATCCGAGCCAACTCACTTCGTTTTACATGACACTTTCGGCCGGTGGCGCTTCCGGCGGAATCTTTGTTGGGCTTTTGGCTCCATCGTTCTTCGCTGGATATTTTGAATGGCAACTAGGCCTGTTCGCTTGTATTTTGGTCTTTCTAGAAACGTATCTACAATCAAACTCCGTTTGGAGGAATCGTGTTCCCGCTTGGAGTAAAGTAGCGATTGCCATGGTGCTGCCTATCCTTGCGATTGCGTGGCTCAGCATTTGGACCACTTTTACGGCTCATCAAATTACCGCCAAGCGGAATTTTTACGGTGTGCTCAGTGTGACGAATGTCAGTGACGCAAAAACGGGAGAATCGGTTCGCAATCTCGTGCATGGAAGAATCGTTCATGGCTCGCAGTTTCAAGCAGCAAGCTTCTCAAAACGCCCGACCACCTATTACACCGAGCAATCCGGCGTTGGCCTTGCGTTGCTTAATCACAAAGCCGACGAGCCTCGTCATGTCGGAGTGGTCGGACTCGGAGCAGGGACACTGGCCACATATGGGAAATTGGGTGACCGATTTCGATTCTATGAAATCAATGACAATGTGATTGGAATGGCCAAGGAGTATTTCTCCTTTTTGAAGGAGACGCCAGCCTCGGTCGAATTGGTCGTGGGCGACGCACGCTTGACATTGGAACGCGAGTCATCGCAGGCGTTTGATGTTTTGGTCCTTGACGCTTTTAGCGGGGATGCGATACCAGTTCACCTCTTGACCCGCGAAGCCATGGAGATTTATCGACGGCATCTAAGTAACGACGGCGTTCTCGCTATCCATATTTCCAATTTGTATTTCGACCTGAAAGCCATTGTGAGCGGCTTGGCAAACAACGCTTCGCTTGAAATGACCATCGTTTCCGATAATCAGGCATCCTCTCCTGGTTCACTTAAGTCCTGCTGGGTGCTCATGTCCGACCAAAGGAAAACACTTCATAACGCGATCGGCGAAATGGACCTCGTTCAACCGCTCGGAAAGCCTGTGCTTTGGACCGACGACAAGAGCAACCTATTCGAAGCATTGCAGTAGCTCACCACTGCAGGTACTCTTCCAGTGAATCGCGGATCAATTCCATCGACGGCTCGATCCCCGTCCAAAAAAAGAAGTCCGCTGCAGCTTGATGCGACATCAATTCGATAGGCTCGATGCAAGCCATGCCGGAAACCTTCAGCGAATCCTGCCATAGCCTTCGTTGCTTATCCGAAGCGTTCCCCAAAAGCAAGCAAGTGGGGTTACTGCCCCACTTCAAAGAACCAAGTTGCCTTGTGACAGCTGCGCTGGGCAATCGCTCCTGAATCAAACAATCAACATTCATGTCCCTTTGGAGAAAAGCATCCAATGACATTAACTCCCAATCATTGAACGTTGGTTCGGCAACCTCAGCATTGAGGCCTTCATCTACTGCGAGGACACGCCCCGCCAAATCGGCGTTTGCCAGTCGCATCGCTTTCGCAATTTTGCTTGCACCTAAAACTAGAATGCAGGTTGGCTCTGCTGTCACCGCGCCAACCCCTTCGGCAGTTTGTTGCGAAGAGGGGGAAGTTAGAATCGGCTTGATGCAATTCATGATGGCCGTTCCGAGTGTATTGTCACCCAGCCATGAATTTCCATCCAACCGAGCGACATTAACTCCTCCAAGGCAAATGGCCGATTCCGTTACGCTATCGAGCAGCTTTAACGCCGCGGCTTGAAATGGCTCGAACAAAGCCATACCGCTTAGCCCCAACGCTTGAACTCCTCGGAATGCGACCTCGAATTGCTCCGCTTCAACTTGGGATGTGAAGAAACGCCAATCGACTCCCGCTGCACGAGCTGCGCGATACATCACAAATTGCGTTGGATTGCCAGCCACTGGGTTTCCCAAGCAGCAGACGTAAGGTTGCAGCACACGCGTTAAATTCATTTGGACCGCGAATCAAAAGGTCAATGACAACGAACCGATGCGCCGAAGTGTTTCGGCCATCAATGCATCTTCAGCAGCCTCATCGTCGGCTTCGTAAGTGACCGAAAATCGCAAGAAACTTCCGGCATCATCCCACGGCACTGTCACCATCGAATGCTCAGTGATGAAGTACTGTGAGGCCTCCTCCGCATTAGCAAATTGAAGGCCGCCCTTTATTCCGGTTGGTGCTTTGGTGTACAAGAAATAGCTTCCGCCCGGCACTTCGCATGAAAAACCGCAACTGCGGAGGCAAGCTACCAATTTCTCAAGCCGACGTCGGTACTTGGTATTGATACGTTTTGGAATATCGGGCGAATCGAGCCCCGTGATGGCTGCGCGTTGGACTGCTCCGAACTGACCACTATCGCAATTGTCCTTTACATCCGCAAACGCTTGTACGATTTTGGCGTTTCCGCAAACCCAACCGATGCGCCAGCCAATCATGTCGAATCCTTTGCTCATCGAATGCACCTCGACACCAACGTCCATTGCACCTGGCGTTTGCAGGAAGCTCAATGGCTTGCCTCGGAATGTTAGCAAGATATGGGCAGCGTCCTGAACAATGATGAACTTGTGCTGGTGCGCTAGTGCGACCATGTCGGCATAAAATTTCTCGGTCGCCACCTGGCCCGTTGGACTATTGGGATAGTTGATTACGACCATTTTGGTCCGCGCCCAAGTCTCATCGGTTACCTGGCTGAAGTCAGGGTAGAAATTATTCTCTGCCAAGAGCGGTAATCGATAAACGGTGCCACCGTAGTACTTGGTGTGCGTTCCCGCAACCGGGTAACCAGGCACCGTCATCATCGTGATGTCGCCTGGGTTGATGAAGCAAGCAGGCAACATTGACAATGCCGTCTTGCTGCCGATGCAGTGGTTGATCTGTGTTGTCGGATCTAAGTCGACTTGAAACTCACGTTTCATAAAGCGACTAACGGCCTGCTTGTACTCAGCAACGCCATTGTCCATGTATCCGCGATTCTCGGTCCGGTTGATTTCGACGGCCATTTGCTGTCGAACTTTGTCGTCAGCCATCGAGTCATTTTCGCCGATGCCAAAGTCCAACAATCCGCGATTGGGGTAATCGGACAATGCTTTACGTTTCGCCCGTTTGATCTTCTCGAACTTGTAGATCTCATTTCCCTTGCCATAGCTAATCCCGCCGATGCGTTCGGCGAAAAGCTCCTGAAAATAAGGGTCTGGGGACGAAACAACAGGTTTAGCAACGGCAGATGCGGTCGACATTGGCAATCAATGATTTACGAGGAAAAAGCACAAACAGATCGATAACGTACCCGCTATCATAAGCAAGAAACAACTTTTGATCCACCGACAGTGCTACCCCAGCGACCATCCATTATTCATAAATAGGGTAGTAGCAACCAAAGGCCGACTCGCAAAATGAGCCTGGGTCATTGAATCTGTGGTTTTTGTCCAACGATTGGATGCTTGCCATTTCTGATTCGGTTAATTCAAACCTGCCCAAATCCAAATTTTCGCGAAGCCGTTCCAAATTGCTCGTCTTTGGAATCACGGCAGTTCCTCTTTGCACTCCCCAGCGAAGCACGATTTGTGCCGCAGTTCGGCCATGTCCACTGGCTATCTTTTGAACGACTGGGTGGATCAAGACAGAGTCGCTGTCTGTGGCCATTCCCAATGGTACATACGACGGTGCTCCCAACGGCGAAAACGCCGTCACAGCAATCTTCGACTCTTTGCAAAACCGAATCAGCTTCGATTGAACCAAAAAGGGATGCGACTCAATTTGCAAAACACTAGGGCGAATCGTGCATTGCGACAGAAGATCTCTAACCAGCGACACACCAAAATTGCTCACTCCAATCGATCGAACCAGCCCCGCATCCAACAGCTCCTCCATTGCCTGCCAAGTCTCTCGAATCGGAACCGAATCTGGAACCATTCTTGGCTGGGCCGCGTTTGGATCTGCAATCCAACCTGCCGGATAACGCGTATCAAACGGAACATACTGCAGTGCAATTGGGAAGTGGATCAAATACAAATCGAGGTATTCGAGTTTCAAGTCTCGCAACGACCGCTGAACCGCAGGCTTGACGTGCTCCGGTCGGTGATACGTGTTCCACAGCTTGCTCGTCACCCAAAGTTCCTCACGTTTGCAAAGCCCCTGTCGAGCCACCTCCGCGATCCCATCACCGACGTTGGCTTCGTTACCGTAGTCCGAGGCACAATCCAAAAGCCGATAACCCATCTTGACAGCTTCGACGGTCAAGTTTGCGGCCGCGGATTGCTCCACTTTCCAAAAACCAAGTCCGACGGCTGGCATCGGTTTGGAATTCGAAACGGGAATGGAAAGTCCATCGGAAAGGACTGTTGGTGTTGTTGGGCCTGAAGTTGACATTCGCGATACTCAATTTGGGTCAAAAAACGGAACGTGGACCGGTTAGTCGCTGATGCGGAGAAATATAACATCTTCTCTGTCTACTGCAGGCGTCAGCCGCGAAGCGTGTTCCGTAGAACTCGTCTGTGTAGACTACTTAAAGAGAGATGACCCAACTCGGACCATGGTTGCTCCCTCCTCGATCGCAATCTCAAAATCTTCGCTCATCCCCATCGATAGCTCCTCGAGTGGCAAGCCGTATCGACCGGCCCAAAGATCGCGAAGACTTCGCAGGGTTTGGAAATCGCGTCGTGCTTGTTCCTGGCCGCCTTCTAAACTGCCCATACCCATCAGGCCGCCGATGGATACCCCCTCAAACCGCTCCGATTTAGACTGCCATCGGGTCAACAACTCCTCAGCTGCTGAAATGGATAGGCCTGTTTTGTCAGGTTCGCCAGAGATGTTTATTTCCAACAAAAGCTGCAGCGGTGCCGTTCGCGTCCCTATATCTTGTTGAATTTGGTCCAAAACACGACTGGAATCCAGCGAATGCATGACCGACACCAGTGGCAAGGTCCTCTTAACCTTGTTTCTTTGCATATGCCCAATCATGTGCCATCGCACCGTCAAATCGGCTAGCGATGCCGCTTTTTCCCATAAGTTCTGCGGTCGGCTCTCAGCTAAATCAAGGCACCCGAACTCAACCAGCCACCTCGCTACCTTCGAATCGACGCTTTTGGTTACCCCGATCAGCCGAACCTCCTGGGCCGTCCTACCTGATCGTGTTGCAGAATCTTGAATGCGACCCACAACGTCTAGGTAGTTTTCACGAACTCGATCCTTGGTCGGCACAGCTTGGTTCAAACTTTCCATCCACAATGACTTTCCGGTTTCTAACCGATGAACTACCTTCGCTGCGCACATTCTCGAAATCTTTTGCAATAGCATTGCATGTGCGCCTCGATTCGATATGATAACCTGACGATGTGGCCCGTGGGAGAAACCCGCAGCCCAAAGCCTAGCACCCATCGAAACAACTATACCATGGAGAGAAGCTTGAATCAGTGGAAAGATCGCCTCGGAATCATCGCTTCCGTAACCTGTGCAATACATTGCGCTGCTACTCCAATTTTGCTGGCTTTTTTGCCTGCTTTAAAACTGACGGAGTGGATGGCAAGTCCACGATTTCATCAGATCGCGGCGATCGTTTGTGTTGGCATGGTTTCCATTGCAATTTGGCCTGCTTTTCGACGATTCCGTGATTATCGAGTTTTGTCGTTATCCACAGCAGGGTTGGGGCTACTCATAGCGGCAGCGTTTTTCCTCCCAGATGAGTGCTGCCAACACGCCGTTGCTGATACGACTACAGCAGATCCGCACGCTGGACACAACCACACGACCAATCACACACACGATTCGCACGATCATGCATCACACGATCATGCATCACATGACCAGGAAACTGCCGTATCGACGGCGAGTATTGTCAATCCTGAGCTCCTCGCGTTATTTCAGCCTTGGATGACTCCGGTCGGAGGTTTGTTGCTGATTGTCGCCCACTGCCTGAACCTACATCGACTCAGCTGCTCGAACAGCCGTTGCAATCATCACGGTAAAGCTCGCGAGGACCTATCGGTACAACTGTTGTCCACAAATTCTAAAGCAGCTTAACGCGGTTATTCATTTCCTGACACGTAAGCGAGGGATTTCTTGAAAGTCCCTCGCGCACATTGCGGATTGCCAAAAGCAGTTTGCTTTTCACTTTGCCGCTTACGCAAGCTGCCCTATTTCTGCGAAGCTCTTCTTTAGTGACTCATAGAGTCGTTGGTAAACGGGAAAAGCAGCCTCGTACTTTTTCTGCGCTCCTTTCTGGGGCGCTACTTTTTCCACAACCTGGATAGTGGCTTTGCAAGCTTCCTCGATATTCTTGTAGGCCCCGTCGCCGACCGCGGCTAGCAACGCGACGCCAAAGGCTGGTCCTTGCTCCGCGTTGATAGTGCAAGCTTTTTGTCCAAACGTATCGGCCAGAATCTGCTTCCACAAGGGGCTCTTTGCTCCGCCACCGCTGACACGAATTTCTTTCACAGGAACTTGCAGCTCCTGCAAAATGTGAAGACTTTCCTTCAACGAATAACCAACTCCCTCCATAACAGACCGAGCCATGTGCCCTCGTGTGTGCTTATTCGTCAAGCCAATGAAACAGCCTCGAGCGTTCGGGTCGGCATGCGGAGTTCGCTCCCCTGCGAGATAGGGCAGAAAGAACAATCCGTCGCTGCCAGCCGCGACCTCTGCCGCTTCCTCATTGATTGTCTGATAAGGATCGGAGCCTTTCTTCTTTGCGAGCTCTAGGCAAAGCTGGCTCACAAACCACTGAAGCGATCCGGCAGCGGATAATGTCACGCCCATCATGTGCCATTTGCCATGCACTGCGTGGCAAAAAGTATGCAACCGTCCTTGCGTATCGTATTGCGGTTCATCGCTGTGACAGAACATTACCCCGGACGTCCCCAGCGAAGCCGTCAGAATGCCTTGTTTCACGATTCCGTTCCCGACAGCGCCTGCCGCACAATCCCCAGCGCCACCGACGACCTTGCAGTCGGAGGACAATCCCAATTCCGCAGCGACCTCAGGAAGAAGCGTACCTGTCACTTGTTCTGATTCAAAGACCGGGGCCAGAATGGTTGGATCGATATCGAGCTTGGTCAGAAGCTCTTTGGACCAGCAGCGATTCTTGACATCGAGCAACAACATGCCGCTGGCATCGCTGGCATCTGTGGCAAAGACACCTGTCAAACGACGGCGCACATCATCTTTGGGCAAAAGGAGATGTGTCAGAGCCTCGAAATTTTTTGGCTCCCGGTTTCTCAACCAAAGGAGCTTGGGTGCCGTAAAGCCGGTCAGAGCCGGGTTGGCGACCATTTGGATAAGTGCCTCGCGTCCCCCGGCTTTCGTTGTAATCTCATCGCATTCTGCCACCGTTCGTTGATCATTCCATAGCAATGCGGGCCGAATCACTTTTCCCTTTTTGTTGAGAAAAACGGAGCCATGCATTTGACCCGACAAGCCGATCGCTTTGACGTCCGATTTTTTGGCTTTGCTCGCCTTCACAACAGCTTTGATCGTTTTCTTGACCGCTTGCCACCAATCCTCAGGGTCCTGTTCGGTCCAAAGCGGCTTGGGCATGTGGATCGGATATTCGGCAGTCGACTCGGCCAAGATCGTGCCCTGTTCGTCCATGATCAGACTCTTGGTGCCAGATGTGCCGATGTCGACGCCAATGTAAAGTGCCATGAATTCGCCCTAAAGGAGGTATGGAATTGAAAAATCGAAGGTCCGTGTTGCAAATCGTTTATGTCCATTTCGAACAACCGCATACTATACTGTTGCCCCTCAAGGAACAAAATCTCCTTTCAATTACGAACATGTCGACAACCTTAGAATTCTTCCAGAAACTTGCGCTCTTTACGTTCTTGCTTTTCTCGATCGCTTTGGCGGGATGCGGCAAGAGCGTGCCCGAACCCGTAGCGGAAATACCCGCATCGGATCGTCCCCCTCTGAAAATCTGGATTGTGGACGCACCAGAACTTGAACGTGAAATCTCTGTGCGTTGGCAAGCGGCTTCCGATCAAGCTTTAAAAATAGAGAACTTTTCAATGGATGGCTTTGCTGCCCGTGAACCGTTTCAGGCAGACGTGGTGATCTATCCAGCCTTGATGTTGGGCGATCTTATTCACAAGCAAGCGGTCGGCCGTTTGCCTCCACAAGCAATTTCAAAACGCGATGCCAATGAAGCCGAACAAACATCGGCGGATGGAGGGGCTAGTTCCTGGCCCATTCGATGGCGGAGTAGCGTAACATACGGAGGGCAGCTGTATGGTGTGCCGCTTGGGGCGACCAATCTGGGGATCGCCTTGCTAGGATCCGATGGGCCTTTGTCCGTCGAGAGTCCTGCCTCAGTTAAGGACATGAATTCGCGGTCGATCGAGCAATGGTCAGCATTTCTCGATCGAATCGAAGTTGCCCGCAATGAGAGCCTAAGCCAACGGCAGTCCACTCTGGATGAGCTTCTGCAAAAGATCACACCCCTGGAAAAGTCTTTCCTGGTGGATCGATTTCTGTTTATCGCTTCGACCACGACCGCCCGAAATCGCGGACTCTTTGAACTCGTCAATATGGAATCGCGACTCGCCAAGGCGGATTTTATCAACAGCGCTTCGGTGTTGTGTCGGCTCGCTCTCCTTTTCCCCGAAACCATTGCTTTGGAGCCGTCGCAAGCTTGGGAACAAATTATCACTAAATCGGATACTTCCTCTGGATTTGCAATTGGATGGCCGAACACGAGCTTGAGCACCATTTCGGACTCTTCTGCCAAGATTACGGTCCCTTCCATAGCATGGAATCCTGGCCGAGGCCTTGTCGCGTCGATTGGCAAGAAAACCCGTCAAACCGCAGTTTCATGCCAATTTGTCGCATGGCTCTCGGAACCGGAGCAGCGTGTGGCGTTACGCTCTGTCTGCTCGAGGATCGAGTTAGGTCCTAGTCAGAATGATCGAAACAGTATTCGGGAGGACTATCGAGTATTTCAATCGATAAATAGTCGTGAGTTGACGTCGGAACCGATGGGACTCTCTTTACGCCTGGCGAATGCAGATCAGTATAGAGCCATACTCGCGGACGGCTTGGTTGAGATACTACGATCACCAGACAAGATTGAATCGGTCTTGACTGACTGTTCGGGCAAGTGGAACCGCCTGACAGCCACCCTCGGTATAGAAACACAACGGATGTCCGAAGAACAGTCGCTTGGATATCGGAAGTAATAGCTTTGAATCAACCTACAAACAGAAAAACAATCTAGTGACGCCACTCAGGCAAATCATCCTCAAGACCGATGGCAAACACGCTTTCTCTGGCCGCCATCCGTGGATTTTACTTACTTCAATTATCGAACCAGCTTCGACTCCGCAAGTCGGCGAGCAAGTGGATCTAGTCAACTCCGACAACAAGTGGATCGGCCGTGGGCTTTACAATCCCAACAGCCGAATTCGTGTACGCTTGTATACGTGGAACGCCGATGAGCACATCACCAAGGAGCTCATTTCCACACGTCTAGACCGTGCCATCCAATTGCGCACGCGACTATCCAACGGGTCACACCAACAGGCATTGCGACTCGTTTTTAGCGAGGCCGATCAGCTGAGCGGACTGGTTGTCGACAAATATGCAGAGCATCTAGTGATCCAGTTAACCGCCGCAGCGCTTTACCCATTTCTCGACACCATCGTCGATCGATTGTTCCATCATTATCGACCATTGAGTATTTCCATGCAGGTGGACGAGCGAACCGGCAAGAGCGAAGGGTTGGACGCGGAGCAACGTTTCCTCGTCGGTAGTGCACCGCTCGAGCCTGTGACAATCGAAGAAAACGGACTCTTTTGGAACGTCGACATCGTAGGAGGCCAAAAGACCGGTACGTATTTGGACCAACGTGAGAATCGTCTTGCTGCCGCTCGATGGACGCAACCCAACGCGCGTGTCCTCGATGTCTGTTGCTACGTGGGCGGTTTTGCATTGACTATCGCAAAGCACTGTACCACCAGCGAAATCATTGCCGTTGACAGCAGTGACAAGGCCTTGCAAAGCGCTCAACAGCATGCCACGCTAAACCAGTTGGAAAACCGCATCACATGGGAGCAAGCTGATTTCTTCGAGTCCCTCTCAAGTAAACTCGATTCCGGCGAAAAGTTCGACACGATCGTTCTTGATCCTCCACGTCTAGCTGGCTCAAGAGAGCATTTGCAAC
>JANMNR010000275.1:0-46264 GCA_031368325.1 Pirellula sp. | reverse complement strand
CTGTTCACTAGCTACGATATGCTTCGCAAGACGTGTACGGCGTTGACACCTTGGATGAACGAAAACAACTTGATCATTTATTCGCAGGCGGATGGTGTTCCTCGCAATCAGTTGCTCCAGGCGTTCAAGAAAAACCCCCGAGGGGTTTTGTTCGGCGCCGAGAGTTTTTGGCAGGGAGTGGATGTTCCCGGCGATGCGTTGCGATTGGTAGTCATCAGCAAGCTACCGTTCAGTGTTCCAGACCATCCGCTGTTGGAAGCCCGACTTGAAGCGATTAAAAGGGCAGGCGGCAACCCTTTTCAGGATTATCAATTGCCGGAGGCGGTGATCAAATTCAAGCAAGGCTTCGGTCGGTTGATTCGGACCGCAACGGACTCTGGTATCGTCGTAGTCACCGACCCCCGTATGACGACCAAAGCCTACGGACAAACATTTCTGGAGGCGTTGCCGGGGTGTCCCGTGTTACGCGTTCGAGCTTCTCAACTGGTTCCTTCGTAGCCTATGAATCTCGATCCATTGTTAGATTCGAGCGAGCACGCGTTGTTTCAAGAGGCGATGTTGCAGTACAGCGAGCGCTGTGTTCGGATGCACGTTCGCCGGTTGTATACCGAGCTACCGTTTGAGGTCACCCAGGTTCCTTGGTATTCGCCGGGGCGATTATTAGTCGATTCCAGTGTTCGACCTGCCTCGTTTCTCAACTATGCGACAGCGGACTACTATATACAAGACGCGGCCTCGTTGTTGCCGCTCGCTTTGCTTGATCCGCAGCCAACGGACAAAATATGCGACCTGTGCGCGTCGCCTGGGGGCAAGGCTTCCGGGATAGCGGAGCATTTGGGCGCAGATGGGTTCTTGTTGGCGAATGAGAGTATTCGAACACGGGTTGATGTACTTCGCTATGCGCTGGCCAAGACAGGGAATCCGTGTTTTGCAGTTTCGTCCTACGACCCGGATGATTTGGCAAGTCGGATGCCGAATGCGTTTGATGCCGTATTGGTGGATGCGCCCTGTAGTGGTCAGACGCTGGTGGCTCGCAATAAACGCGACGGCAATGCCTTTTCCGAAAATCAGATCGAGCATTGTGCGCTTCGACAGCAGCGTATCCTGCAGTCGGCGATCCGACTGCTGAAGGTGGGGGGCCGGCTCATTTACTCGACTTGTACCTTTGCGGTGGAGGAGAATGAATCGCAGATCCAATGGTTACAGGAGCAGTATCCGGATGCATGGGAACCGATTGAACCGACGGGTCTTGAGCAGTGGCGGTCACCTGTGCAGGCCGGTTGCTATCGCCTTTGGCCGCACCGAGATCATTGTGCAGGGGGCTTTGCCGCAGGACTAAGGCTAACGAGGGAAATTGAGTTTGAGCCAAGCGGGTCGACTCAACGGGCGAGCAAGTTTCGCGAAGTTGCGGTTGGCAAAGCAAAGCAAAAATCGGAGTTGGAAAAGCAAAAGTGCGCGAGGGAAGCACTCGATGGCCTGGGGGATTTTAGCCATGTAGCAATAGAGTGGCGAAACGGCCTTGCGCAATGCTTAAACGCGGGGATGCAAAGTGTGATCGATCATTATCCTCAAGTTGCGATGGAACCGATGGCCGTTTTGATTGAATCGGGCAATCATTTTGTTCCAACTCAGGGGCTCGCGTTATTGAACGGCAGCCTATTCGCTTCGCGGCGATCGATCGAGTTGGCAGTTGAGCAAGCGAAGCAATTTGCGAGTGGAGCCTCGATCGCATTGCCGTTGGCGGACGAGGGTGGCGCGGGTGGTTGGTCTGTTGCCACTTGGAATGGTCACCCTCTTGGCTGGTGCAAAGCGTTGAGAAACCGTTTGAATAACCACTTGCCGCCCTGGGCGAGACTTAATCTGTCGTGATCGTGAGTTACGCGTCTATGGAGTCGATGGGTTCCGATAGTCCGTCATGAGGTGCTCGGCGAAGAATTCGAACATGCGCTGGGTGACGTAGGGTTGGTACGCTCCAAAGCTATGCCGGGTAGCTGGTAGATAGAGCATGTCGAACTTCTTGTTGGACTTGATCAAAGCGTCTACCAATCGCAGTGTGTTGGCCGGGTGGACGTTGTTGTCCAATTCGCCATGAACGAGAAATAGGTGATGCTTTAAGTTACTGGCCAGTTCCGCGTTGGTCGGAACGGTTATGTCGAAGCGTTTCTTTTGCTCCGCTTTCGTTTCATCTCGTTTTTTCTCGCTATCCTTTTTCTCATCCTTGGTCTCGCCCTTTGTCGAATCCTTTTTCTCGCCATCGGATTCCTTCTTGTCCTCCTTTTTCTCCTCTTGCTTCACTTCCTGTTTTAGCTCCTCCTGTTGCTGAGCTTGCCGCTTTTGTTCTTGGGTTTCTTCTTGAAGCCATAAAGGCATAGGCTCTTGATCACCCCACAACCGCCGCTCAAACCCAGTTGCGTCTTCCTCGGCTGCCATTTCGTAGTCATGGAAAAAGTCCTCGGAATCAACTTCCAAGACCGCTTGCAGATCGGAAGGGGCGCTGCGTTGTTGTCCCCGATTCGCAGTCCCGCCTCGCTGATCCTTGGCGACTTGTTCCACGGGCACTTCTCGCAAACCGTGCCAACGTTCGGACCAAGAGTTGTTGTAGATGTTGTTGTCGTGGTTTCCAGCAGTTGAAAATCCGGCTTTAAAGAAATCGTTGTATTGCGGAACCATCAATGCGGCAGCGGTCATGAAGCCACCACCGGAATGGCCGTAGATCCCCACTCGCTCGACGTCAATAAACGAAAACCGCTGGGCCAGTTGCTCGATAGCCGCTTTTTTGTCGGGCAACGCGTAATCTCGCAAATTGAAATAGCCATAACCAGCGTAGGCCTTGGAACGTCCTGGAGTGCCACCACGATGTCCCACTTGGATGACAATGAATCCAATTTGTGCAAGGTGTTGTTCGCCACTGGTGGCCGTGAACGTGTGTCGCGTTCCTTCTTGTTGCGGTCCTGGATAGACGTAGGTGATGATTGGGTATTTCCTCTTGGAATCAAAGTTGAACGGCTTATACATGTTCCCAAACAAATCCGTTACACCATCCGCTGCCTTTACGACAAAGGTCTCCGGCATCTGCCAACCAACTTGATGCAAACGACTAAGGTCGCATTCATCCAGCTTCATAATTTCGACTCCGTTACTGTTCCGCAGTACAGAGCAAGGAGCTAAATCTACTCTAGAGTAATTATCTACAACAAACTTTTTTGTAGGGGAGAGTCTGGAAGCGTGATCTGCGTTGCCGGGATCGAGCATTTTCAAATCGCCACCGTCCAAACGAATCGAGTACAGGTGGCGGTAATTGAGATTCTCGCCCGGTTCGCGCCCCAAGGCAGTGAAATAGAGAATGCGGTTCGCTTCATCCAAATCGACAATGCGATCGGCAAAAAAAGTTCCTGAAGTAATTGGGTTCTTTAGCTTGCCATCGATACCGTACAAATAGAAATGTCCCCACCCACTGCGTTCAGACCACCAAATCAATTCTTGATTGTTTCCGAGCAATCGAATGCCCTTGGGGGCAATGGTCGACTTGTCAAAGCCTTCTTCGAAAAGGCATTTTGTCTCACCGTTAGATAATGCCAACGAGCAGTATTCCACGTTTCTCAAGAGCCGATCGCGACGCAGGAACCGCAATTGACCGGAATCTTCGCTAAAAGAGAAGTCGCTGTAAAACTCGTCCTTCCAATGTTGTTTTACGAGCGTCAATGATTTCTGACCTGCTTGGAACCAAAACAGTTCCGTCTTTCGAATCCTCTCTTCACCTGGCATGGAATAAGAATAAGTCTCGAGGGTGGGGCGAGGTGTAGTCAAAGAATTGATAACCCATAAATCCTTGATGTCCCGTCTATCGCTTCGCATTACATAGATAGATTTGGAATCTTTAGACCATACGACGCTCGGACGAGTCAGCGTATGATCCTTGATTTCTTGCGAAGCGCCTCGCTGCGTTATTCGACCAGCGAAGCTGTACTTGTCTACCCCGTCCGTTGTTAACTGAATTGCCAATTCGTCCAACTTGGGGTCGAATTTTGGCGCCTTGGCGGCCGTAATATCGGCTGACTTCTGTGCATCTTTCGGATCTGCTTTCGATGCGGATTCCTCTTTCCCCTGCTTCCCCCCCTGCTCCTTGGTGGCTTCTTGCTTACTCTCCTCGTTCTTGGCTCCTTCCTGCTTGTTAACTTCCTGTTTGGCTGTCCCCTCTTGTTTAGTTCCCTCCTGTTTAGCCACCTCCTGTTTACCCGCCTCCTGGGTCGTCTCTTCTTTCTTGGCCTCTTGTTGTTTGGTCTGCTCCTGTTTCGCTGCCTCCTGTTTGGTCTCTTGCTCAACGGTTCCGTTTTGGCTTTTTTCTTGATCGACGGCTGTCGGCGGATTTTCCGTTGACGGAGTCGTTCCCTGCTCAACTTTCTTTTGTTGTCCAGTCTCCTGCTTGCCTCCGGGAGCCTTTTGAGTATCTAGTTTCTCTTCGTCCTTCTTTTCGATTCCTTTTTTGCTTTCGTCTGCTTGGTTGTCCGTTGCCGGGACCGGTTGTTCAGACTTTGCTGGCTGGCTGCCTACGGCAGAGGTCTCCGGAATCTGAACAAAGTAAAGGTTGTGTCCCTTTGCAAACATGTAAGATTTGCGGTCGGGTGCAAAGTTGCGATGGGCATCATTGCTGCTTTGTGAGCTACTTGGATTTCCTGCCTGCTGTTCACCTCGCTCCTGCTGTCCACGACCTCGCTGTCTTTCTTCGTCACGCTGCTCGTCGCGAATCTGTTGTTGATCTTGCTGCTGATCCTGCTGTTGGTCTTGCTGCCGATCTTGCCGCTCCAGTTGTTGGTCTTTGTGTTGATCTTGATTTTGCTGCTCTTGTTGTTGCCCTGCTCGACCCGACGGGGCGGTTTGGGTCGCAGGAGGAACAGCGCCTAGGCTTTTCAATTCATCGGATTTGAGCGAGTACTCATACCGATTTTTCTCGACAACGAACTTCATGTTGTCATCTTTGTTGCTCACTTCCAACTGGGTCAAGTTCAACTGACTGGGTTCGACCGCATGTCGAGTCAGTTGCGAAAGCTGGCCCGCAAGTTTGACATGATCGAACAACGGCAGACGCGTTCCCTTTTCCGGATTCACTCTCCAGTACTTCGTCCCATTGGAAGACTTGAACGCGTACCAAAACTCGTCGGTCTTGTCGATCCAATTTGGCGACACCGATGTGCTATACACAAATTGCCTAAGGTAGGCTGAGTTATATTGTTCTGCTTGTCGGAAATTGGGAGTCAACACTCGCAACTCGTCTGCCGTCAATCGCGGTGATGAAATCCCTGTACCAAGGAAGCAAATTAGGCCCACCGCCAATCCACGCGACATCAACCATTGTCGCGACAGGACGGAAGAGCGTTCTTGCGAAATGGCTTTTTTGTTTGTGGATACCATCATCTCAAGGTTTTCTATAAAAGGGGATTGAGGCCGCAATGTGGCGACATAGCGAGAGCTGTTTTCGGGAATTCCATTATCCTACTTGAACTAGCTTCGCCTTTCTACTTTTGTTGGCAGTGGTAATGAAGGAAATCGCCACATTCATTTTGAAGCTTGGCACTTGGTTAGTAGCAATTGCAATTACAGTAAAAATCAACCGGTTGAATTTCAAATCCACTACAATGATGCGGATTGAGGGACAGTTGGCGTCAATCCGTAAATCCAATTGAACCTTGTTTGGATCGTCCCAAATCTATTTTGCAAGAGAAAACGAGCCTCTTCGTGCGTTGGAGCAACGGATCATTTCATTGAATGGAGGACATCGTCCATTGAACAGACTGTCGAGTCTAGTTCCGCCAAGAGTCGTAGAGTTTCAGAACGAAGAACTCGTTCTCATGTCGGATGCGATCGAGGCGCTTCTACAGCCCGCGAGGCCACAGCAGTTCTTGTTGAAAACAGGAAAGCGGCAAGTCGTTTACTTGCACGGAGCGGATTCTCTGAGTGTCCTGAATTTTTTGCAAGATTTGTACGACAATGACCCGCGAGTCAAGATCGCTTCCATTTTTCTGTGGAACGATTGGGAGGAGCTCGACGAAGCGTGTCGTCTATTGATTCACAATGACAAAGCGGTCGTGTCTACACATGTTTTGTCCATAGCATCATGGAATCGAGACGATCTGATTCAGTTCCTTCTTGCGACACATCCATCGGAATGCGGCCGAATCATTGGTCGCGTCCCGTCCGAAACGTATGGCATGGTTCACGGTGGATTTTCGCTTTGGAATGGCATTGTTGCGACGATGCTCGCGTTTCCTAAAGAAAACGATTTCCAACGTGTTTTGGTGGCAATGCTACAGTCTAAGTTGCCTTCAGTACATCCACCACATTCATGCAATACCATGCAATGGCTTGGAGACCAATTACTGTCGGTATCTGCACAGTCGACTCACTTGCAAAAAGACCAGACGCTTGACAAGCTGGTTTTGCTCAGCCCTGATCCGGTTTATCAATCCTTGCTTTCAATTGCCTCGCTTAGGGAACGGATCGCCTCCGATCGTTTTGTTGAACTGCTTCAGCAATCCAATAAGATCATTTTGCAGACTACACACACAAGCAAGTTGATCCTCGATGTCAGCAATCGACTACAGAACGACGAGTCCATCGCGGATTTTTTGAAAAAATGTGTTTATGGCAAGTATGCTTCCACGGCGGTTTCGATTCTTTCGCAGGTTGACCCGACATGGAAGCCACCGAAGGGGAAAGACTACAAGTTTCAGAACGCCTATTTGTCGGGCGCTTCGTGGGCTGGCTCGTATCTTGAGGAAGCCAAGTTCGGAGGCGCGACGCTGACCAACATGTGCCTGGACGATTCCATCTTGGCCAACGCTTTTTTGCACAACACGGTATGCGATGGCGTTTCGATGGAAGACGCATGCTTACGTGGAGTCAAGGCCAACAAAGCCTCCTTCTTTGCTGCTCACTTTTGCCGAGCTGAGATGTGCACGACGAACTGGCAAGACTGCAATTTCCGTCAATCCGATTTCGCAAATGCGTTGTTGGATGAATCTTCGTTTCTGCGCTGCGATCTTCGCGAAACGAACTTCGCGTCCACAGTTTTAAACCGTGTTCAGATCTGTGAATGCAACCTAACGGGTTCGGATTTTACGGATGCCCAGTTGGGTAGTACGTCGTTTCAAAGGCTTGATTTGCGAGGCACTGTATGGTGCCGAACAAATCTCAATAAAGCCAATTTGGAAAAAGCGGTACTCGACTCGCTTTCGATGGAGCATTGCAATTTCTACGAAGCAAATCTGTTCGAAGCGAGTTTGTCCGGCAGTCGGATGAGGGAATCAAGTTTGTTGCGGGCCAACTTGGCCAACACGAAGCTTGGTGAAGTGGACTGGGAGAATTGCGATCTGAGAGAAGCCAATTTGACAGGCGCGACGTTTCATTATGGTTCGACTCGGGCTGGGATCGTCGGCAGCCCGTACCCATCGCATGGAACACGCACTGGATTTTATACCGATGATCGCGATGAATTGTATTTCAAACAACCGGAGTTCGTTAGGAAAGCCAGTCTGGTTGGATGCGACTTAAGGGGCGCACGCTTCGATGGGGTCGACTTCTATCTAGTGGATCTGCGCCGCGCGATCATGGACCCTCTGCAACGGGCAATGCTTGGATCTGCCGGTGCCATTCTTGACTGATTCAGGCATGGCAAGCAACTCGTGACCTGGCCAACGCTATTGCGATCGATGCATTCTCTTACGGCGACTATAAGCCCTCAAAAAAACGCATAGATCGCGGAAAAAATCTAATGCAACTTCAATCGTACAGGTCGATCTTATGCTCTTGCTTATGGAGCACGGATTGGCCGCGAGCTTGCAAGCTACGGTTGTGTCTGTCTAGGTCAAACGCTCGACTCCATGTAGGTCAGGTAGCAAGCAAGCCAGATTTGGAACGAAGATACTCCGAGGCCTACGGGATGCCCCACCCTCGCTCGCCACCTCACCAATGCTAGGATGACTACGAGTACTGTGATCGTGCCTAATGCTTTGAGAGAAAGAAATAGGGTCAAGTCAGGCTGCGTGTTCATGCCGATTCGATCGAGATTCATAAGCCATCGTCCGATCGGGTTTTGTTCGTATTGCTTCAGGAAAGTTGCATATCGAATCGTCAACTGTATGTCATATAGGGCTACGGCCGCAATGATCGCGAGGTACATCGACAAAGACAAAACCGTGACCAGCCCACTACATAACACAACGCCCATGGCATGTACGAATCGCTTTGAGAAAGCGATAGCCCAATGGACCGCTGCGAGAAAACTATACTGGCAAGCAGTCAGTTCGAATGATCTCATTTCCGATATCCTCTTCTTGTTGCAGGGAATGCACCGTGGATCGCGACTATTTCGTCTAAACGCCGGTGTAACTCTTTGTTCAAACAATGAACTGGATACCAGTTAGATTTGCACATCCATTGGATAGCGTCAACGTTGCCGGATTTCGAACTCCGAGTTTGATTCGTGACAAACACACTTGTATTGCCCTTAAAGGTTTCTCATGGCGGAGCTCTCCACCATCGACCACTTTGTGAATTTCTCGCGGAAAATGGAGGATTTGTTGCAGTTTCTTTCCAGTTCCTATCGTTGGAATCCCTAACGCATCCATTCCACCCTACGACGAATGGAAACTCTGGTGCGGAGTATTCCGTTACACTGCCAAAGGCGACAGAAGGAGACGCATAATCCGCTATTTTTCGCATACCCATATCGTCAACGCGATTCCGTGCAGACTTTCGAAACGACTAGACACCCGATTGGTGTGATCGGTATGGGATTGATGGGAGCGGCCATCGCAGCCTAATCTCTCGCCATGGATATCAATGGAGAAAAAATGCTCACTAGCAACTTCACCGTCCAAGCGAAACTGTCTCAGCATTTCACGGGTGTGCGCATCATCTAAGCTCCGCAGAAGCCGCCGACGAGCTCAAACTGCCATTTTCAATAACCCACCGAGTGCTTCTCGAACAGGCTTAGGCAAGCGGAGTACATCGAATTCGAGAAGATACAAACGGAACGACCTTAAGCCGCAAGGGGACTTACCGGACGCCTCATTACGGTCAGAATAATCCCGCCCCCCAGCAACTGCACCAACGGCCAATCCACTGCTGTCGCAACCACAAAGCCGCATCGTTGCCATATAAACGATCTCGAAAACTCGCCCGCCTGTGGCAACCAAACAAGCCATTGCCAAACGATGATGCCGAGTAAGCCTGTTGCACCAAGTGTAGCCAAGACGCCCCCAAGCCGACGGCAAAGCAACTGGCCCCAACTAAATCGCCAGGGCAGATAGAGCAATGGCGGCCAAATCGCTGTCAGCCAACCGAGGTGGACTGCTAACAGAGCACCGTCTGCCGGTCCGCAGCCCCATGGGCCACAAATGGAGTGCGTATTTGTAAATGGGAATTGGTGAATAGAGATCGAGGCAAACATGGCTGCAAACCAAGCTATTGCTAAACCGATGCCTTCACCTAGGCTTCGAAAGTGAAAGGAGGTGATTCTCATAGTTTGCGTGTGCATCCCCGCCAGCGAGAAAAAACGACTTGAGCATGGGCGGCAAACCTGTCCAACTAAATTGGGCCCCACGTCACGAAACTTTTCAGGTGAAAGCTTTAATAGCTACATTTGTTTCCATTGTTTGGTGTTCGTACAATTCAATTTAGGAGAAGTCTTTCCATTATTCAAGATTTTTTTGAAATTCAACGCCCCGGTCTCGGGTTTTCACGGCCGATTGCAGTACAAACACTTGTCGAAAAGGTATTTTTCGCAACGAGGATCTTGGAGCATGCAATTCTTTACCACCTTCACCCAGTTGGAAGGCCCCGTTTTTTTGCTTCTTTATGCAGTTATGTTTGCTGCGTTCTTTTGTGCATGCATGGTACTGCGGCACCAGATTGATAAGGATGACACGGGGCGACCTATCGAAGCCGGTGTGGATCCTGATCCCTATCAAATGGCCTACCTTCGAGGGGGCATCAATGAAGTGTGTCGCTTGGCAACTTTTGAACTGTTTGAAAAGCGGGCACTTGACGAAAAGAAGAGCTGGAATGGTTCGGTCCGCTGGACTTTGAAACCAAGTGTGGTCAATGCTGCCAACTGCAGCCCGTTCGCATTGGCGGCAAGTGCCTTTTACACGGAACCGCGACGCCCCACCGAGATCTTCCGTTCCGACGTCGCGAGTCGATTTACTAGTCAGTTTAGGGACTGGGACGATTGGATTGAACGAGAAGAGCTGCGGATCGCGCCCGACAAGCAGTTTAAAATGAACGGGCTCGCTTTGGTTTTAGCCGCGGTCTATGCGGCGGTTGGATTGTTGAAGATCGTAGCCGCCGTACTGCATGATCGATACAACATTGGATTCGCGATAGCGATGCTCATCGCGGGTACCATTGTCATTCTAATCACACGGTCGCCGCGACGATTCAATGCTCGCGGTCGCCGCTTCCTCAGTGCAACTCAGATCATCAACGGAAAGCATCGAAGAATAGCGGCTCAGAGCGTGCCATCGAGTATTCAATCGGATGTGCCGATGTCTAGTGGGCTGGCCACTAGTGGAATGACCAGCATGCCCATGATGGCAATGGGGCTCTTTGGTGTGGCTGCTTTACACGGAAGCTCCTACGATGATTTCCGCAAGACCTACCAAAAATCGGAGTCCACTGGCGGTGGCTGCGGAGCAAGTTGTGCTGGTGCCTCATGGTCCAGCGGCTGTGGAAGCTCGCATCTCGACGGAACCACATCCGCTCCCTCGGGCGGAAATGACGTTGGTTCAAGTTGCGGCGCAAGCAGCGGGGCCAGTTGCGGTGCAAGTGGCGGAGCAAGTTGTGGCGGTGGAGGCGGGTGCGGTGGCGGATGCGGTGGTGGCGGATGTGGAGGCAGTTGAAGCTCGTAATGAAAGATGGCCACAATGTGGAGTAACGCGCTACCAACACTCGGAACTGGGCTTGGATATCGTGACATCTATCGGACCGATGTTTTTCGCAATCACTCCCAGATCGATTTCTTAGAGATCACTGCCGATCACTTCTTTGATCCCAAAAAAAACGTACGCGACTTGCTATCGTTGCTTGCGGATCGCTTTCCCATTATTCCACATGGACTGTCGCTTTCGCTTGGAAGCGCGGATGGTCTGGATCGAGCATACTTGCAAAAGCTCAAGGCTCTGGTCAACGACGTAGACCCGCCGTGGTGGAGTGAGCACATTGCCTTTACGCGCGCAGCGGGTATCGACATTGGCCACTTAACACCTTTGCCCAAGACCCGCGAATCGTTGCGATGTTTGACTGAGAACATTCGAATTGCGATGGACGCAATTGAAAAGCCCTTGATTCTTGAGAACATCACGCAGACGATTCAGTTCTCTCAGGATACTCTCGACGAAGCGGAGTTTTTGGGCGAACTGGTGCATGAGACCGATTGCGGGCTTTTGTTGGACGTGACCAACCTATACATCAACTCCGTGAACCATGGGTTCGACCCGGTGGATGTTCTACATCGGCTACCAGCGGATAGGATCGTGCAGTTGCATTTCGTAGGCTACTATGCCGACGGAGATACCCTGATGGATGGACATGCGCATAAAACCAATCCTCAGATTTGGCAACTGCTCGACGAGGTGGTGCGATTTGCAAATGTCCGCGGTGCGATCCTCGAACGTGATGAGCAATTTCCTCCCTTTGAGGAGTTGTTGAGTGAGCTTTCGCAAATGCGAGGAGTCATGAAAGCCAACATCGGTACTTAGATTTCCATGACAACAGACAACGAGGATCTCAGCAAGCTACAAGCGGAACTCGCGCGCTGCTTGACCGGCCGAGGTGTTTCACCTAAAGATAGTCATGTAACTGGCCTCAGCAAGCTGGATCTTGATCTGAGCCGCGAAACGTTGATTCGAAAGAGGCTCTCACAAACACGGAACTTATTGCCAAGAACGGCAGCTTGGATGGGCCCTCAGTTTGCGGAGCAGTTTCGTGAATTTGCTGAGACTCACCACTTTAACGGCGAGTATGCGATTTCCAAGGAGGCTGTTTTCTTTTCAAATTGGCTGGTAACGAGGAAGTTGGCTTACCCCTGGATAGGGCAGCTTGCGCAGTGGGAGTCCATGGACTGCCATTGGTCGCTTGGTAGGATGTCGGTGCGAATTCTGTGGTCCGAGTATGATTTCACAATGCGAAGTCGCTTGAACGAGGCTCCACCCAAGCGGGTGCAGATGTGGTGTTTCATTCGATGCTTCACGTGGTGGCGAAAGATTCGAGTTTGGCCAATCGTATTTACTACGCGATAGTAAGCATTTGTGAATGGGAAATGAGTATTGCAATGATCGAGCGATTGGATGAGCTTTGGCAAACGGGTCGGTTGGTGGCAGCACATCCGGTGGCCTCTGCGCATCCGGACGATGCAGGATTGGTCGATTGGCTTTCGCGGGTTGAGCATCAATACCGACTTCAGTTGCCCAGTACCCCACCGCCGCTTGAGTTTAAGTGGGCGTTATGGGCCATTCAGCAATTTTATCGCGCCTCGCAGCTGATGGTTCATCGCGAACTTGGTGAGCAGTTCATTCGGATGGGACTGGAGACGGAACCTGTTGGTTTGCTTGGCAAGGGTACTCACGAACCGACGATGCTCGAGCTCGCTTCTATCCATTACTCAGTCGATTTGCATTTTCGGTTCCTGCCGGATCTAGAACGACTCACCAAGGCCGCTGACCCAACCGACCCGCTATTGCAACAGTTTGGGGCATGGGCTGACCGTTGGCCACTTTCTGGGGCAAGACTGCATCGCAAATCCATTGATCAAGGAAAACTCGAACCGATTCTGCTTAATCGTTGTCTTCGGATTATGTATATTGAGAGGGCTCTTGATCGCGGTCCAAATGCGTCCGCCGATGTGGAGCACTGGAACAAACTGAACGCCCAATACGAATGGAAGACACTTGACAGCAAACGTGGATAGCCCGCAGCTATTGGAATCAATTCGCCAATTGAACAAGGACGTCGTCCAACCGCTCAAGCAGATGTTTGTGGGCAAAGACGAAATCATCGACTTGTTGGCCGTTGCACTCGTCTCGCGTGAAAATCTTTTCTTGCTCGGCCCGCCAGGCACCGCCAAAAGTGCCCTAGTGCGATCTCTCGCTGAGAAAATCGATGGACGATTTTTCGACTATTTGCTGACCAAGTTCACAGAGCCCAACGAACTGTTCGGTCCCTTTGATATTCGTCGATTGCGGGAAGGGGATCTGGTGACCAACACCGAAGGGATGCTCCCAGAAGCCGACTTTGTGTTTCTAGACGAGCTTCTCAATGCCAACAGCTCGATCTTGAATAGCTTGCTCATGGCACTTAATGAGCGAGTCTTTCGACGCGGACGCGAAAGCCGCGCGCTGCCGGCATTGATGTTCGTCGGTGCAAGCAATCGGCTCCCGGAAGACGAATCGCTCAACGCACTGTTCGATCGCTTTTTGCTTCGAGTTCGTTGCGATAACGTTAGCGATGAGCAATTGCCAGCGGTGCTACAAGCTGGCTGGGCGTTGCAACGGCATTCCGCAAACGCGTCGAGTGGCATTTCTGTCTCCAGTTTGCGTACGCTGCAATCGGCGATCGAATCGATCGAGTTAACGGAAATCGCCCACAACTATATCGAAGCGGTCAATAAGATGCGTCGAGCAGGGATAGCTATTTCGGACCGACGGGCGGTCAAGTTGCAACGTCCCATTGCGGCCAGCGCACTCATCTGTGGCCGTTCCAAAGCGGACGTCACCGACTTATGGATCCTTCGTCACATCTGGGACATTCAAGAACAACAAGAGGTCCTCGCAGCCATCGTGGACTCCACCATGGAAACGGTCACGGAGACACAACGTTTGCTTTCGCATCCTCAGTCGCAAACGAACACACCACCAAACGCGGAGGAGATTTCGCAGGCGTTCGATCGGCTTATCGCTGTTCTCTCGAGGGACGACGACGACTCTGAAGCGAACAACGAAAGACACTTCGTTCGAGATCAGCTTTCCGCGTTGACAACGCGCAGCCAGTGGATCACGGACGAGACTCAGCGGAGTTTTCTGGAGGAAAAATGCAACTCTGTATGGGTGCTGTTGCAAAAAACCGAGGGGACCTAAGCAATGGCGGTCGCTCAATCCAACATCCTCATTGCAAAATGCAGATTTGCTGCTGGAGGGTCGATATTCGGATTGATTTCCTTGCGAGACAGACCTGAATTTGAGGGAGCAATCGACGAAGGAGACATGTGGATTCGGGTCGCCCCCTCCTCGGCCGACGAAGCGATTCGAGTTTTGTCGTTAGTCGGCGGTGCAGAGATCTTCCGTTTGGACGACCAGCAGCGACTGACCCCCATCCATCGATCCGTTCCCGTTGGCCTATTGCCGAAAGGACTTGAGTGGAAGCCGATCAGCCAACTTACCCGACTTTGGCTTCCAACCGCTCTGCGAGCGACGCGTGAAGAAATCAGGCCGACGGCATCTTCGGTCGACATTCGCGTTCCTTTGAAGTGGATCCGTTCCGAACAATATGCTGCACCGAGTGGGCTATTGTGCTCGTTTGCGGATTGGAGTTATTATGTATTGAACAACATTCATGCGAAATGGCGAGGTCTGCGTTTCGCTTGCCGCCCTGGTTTCGCGTTGGATTCGCGTGGTGCAGAAACAACGTTGATGTTGGACACTCTCGTCGTTGGCGAACCGATACCGAGCATTCCAGGTTTGCGGCTGCTGAATAGTGCTCAAGTGTTAATGCCAGTCGCGTTTACATGGACGCCTGCGGTGCCGGCCCAAGCAATCCGGCGTTCGATTGGTGTTACCGACTCCGATTGGTTGCTCTGGGGGAGCGAAGCGTCGCTTGAAGTTCTGTCGGACAGCGACTTTATCACAACGACGCGGGTTTCCATTCGAGCAACGGCAGCAGCTTTGGCGATGGAGAAAGCCAACGCATCGACAGAGAGAGACGGGCCATGAGTATTCAGACAGCCCAGACGTATCTGTTGCCGCAGCTGCACACCTTTTGGGAGTGGGACCTGGAGGAACGCTCGGTCCATTGGCTTACGGGGGCAACTATCGCTTTCCCGCAGGAGCTGGCGACGGTTCTCGAACGCTTTTCGGTTCGGGGTTTCCCGCGGTTTGAGTGTTTGTGGTTGGTGCTGGCTGCGCTGCGCGATAGCTGGTCGCCGTTCAATACCAATCTGGAGTACGACAAACTCCAATTGGATTGCTTCAAGCTGGCATTGCTAAGCGATCGCGAAGCCCTGCAGTTGATTCATCAATTAGATCGTTTGAATGCACTACCTCGTGAGCTTCGACTCTCGCTTTTGATCAAAACTGTACTCTGTGACATGGTGCTAGAGTCATTGGAGAGTCGCTGCGCGGGTGCCGAGATGGAGTTGGTGCTGTCTGGTCTGCGTACACGGAGAGAAGACATACCATCGCAGGAGATTTTATCGATCCCAGTGGAAGCAGTGGAGCTATGGCGCGTCGATTTGTTGGCGTTGACAGCAGGCCTCGAACGCATCAGCGAAGAGCGGCTTCGGAGTCGATTAGCAACGGGAGTCGATGAGCCTGTACAGCCATTGCAAGAACTCGTGGACGAATCGTTTTCAGATGCGATCGAAGCTCGCGAGCTAATCGAAACACTACTGCTAGAACGCGAGTCGTACGCGATTGGCCGATTGGCAAAAGACTTGTTGGCCGCGTTGTATCGGCCAGCGAGGATGGTACCCGACCATTCGCTTCAGATGCAGGGCTACTCTGACATTACCAATCGAGGGACCATTGACCGGCTCCTCTTGTCGGAACTTGCACACGACAACGATACGTTGGCCGTTCGTGTGGCCAACGGCGAAGCCCTCTATATGCGTCGTGAAGTACCGCCGAAAAGCGAATCGTTCGACAGATGCATGTTGATCGATTGCGGCATTCGGTCGTGGGGAGCGCCTCGCCTCTACAGTGCCGCCATTGCACTAGCGCTGACGGCGAGTGCTCCGGTCGAATCCAAGGTGCATTGCTGGCACGCCATGAATGGAAGCTTGGAGCCATCGTTTTTTGTAGACCAAAGTGGACTCACCAAGCACATGAGTGAGCTAGATGCGGATTTGCATCTGGGCGCTGTGCTAGATTTGTGGCACGAACAGATGGCGATGCTTCAACACAACGTCGAGGCTTTTCTCATTTTAAGCCGCGATGCATGGGAGGACGCCGGACTTCGAGATGCCCTGCGAGCGTCAAAGATTGCGGCATTGACAGCGGCAGTCGTCGATCGTTTTGGCGAGCTTGAGCTGGTCTCGTACACTCGAAGCGGTTGTTCGACCATCAAACAAGTGTTCATGAAGTTGCATGAGACTCAGGACGAGTCGCTTCGAGAGCCTGCCCCGTTGATAGTGAGCGACAAACTCCCTCGCATCTTTCAACGCAATCCATTTCCGCTTCGGCTTTCGTTCTCGAATTCCACCTATCATGCCTTGGACAGAGAACTCATGCTGGGCAAAGCGCATGGCAATAGGCTCGTGCTGTGGGACCAAGCGAATCTGGGTGGAGTCACGCTGCATTCCAAGCTACCTGGTGGTCCGATTTTCTGGGCTGGCCGCGATGAAGATCGACGGACCCTGTTCGTCGTTTGGAGGAACGGTACCGATTCTAAGTTCACTGTAATGCGATTCGATTTGAGTGACTATTCGCTGTTGGAAAAGTCGGTTTTGGATTTGCGATCGGGTTCAGTGCAATTTTCGGTCGACGGAAGTACGCTTGTGGTAACGGACGGTAGGTCGAACGAAATCCAAGCGTGGAAGATCGGGGAAGGTACCGTTGTCGATGTGGTCAAAATAGAGCAAGTCGGAGTCGCAAACCTGTTCCAAGATCGCACGGGAAACTGGAACGCATTGCATTTTAATGGGCTTGGCTTTGACGAGGTTCCTGTTTCATTCAAGCAAGAACCGCGTTCGGAGAGAATTGCCTTTGTCATGGTGGCACCGAATAAAGATGGCTACATCGCGCTGACTCTCTCAGGCCGATTGTTGCATACAAATGGATTAGATACCAAGCTTCAATACGGGGGCAAAGAAAGCGTTTTGTCGCACACGGCGTTCGTATTCGGAGACAACCGATGGCTCAGTTTCCGAACGAAGTCTGGTTCTTACGTTGTCGAGGTTCTTGACGATGGAACGCCGGGCGATTGCTTTCCTTTAACCGAGGTGAGCCCGATTCGATTTGCTCAGCGATTGGTTTGGGGCGCAGAGGAACGAGGCATCGAAACGAACGGTTGGATTTCCAGTAAGGCGTACCGAAATCGTTTTCATCGGGTGGCCGTGCACAACGGCAATCTTGCGCTATTCCGAAACGAGCGTGCTTTGGTACTCCATAACGTTCGCGCAAGTGCGAACTGGGTGGAGAGCAAGCTGGTGTTTCGGGAGGCGCTCGAGAATCAAGCCGCTTTTGAGTACGACAAGGGCATCGAACGGGAAGTTGGATTTCGAGTGGAGTTTGCGAGGCGTAATCAAGTCGAGGCGGTTTTGGATGCACGCGGTTTGTTGCACCTACGCTCCCTAGATCGATCGCTGACCGAGTTGACGTTGACGCTCAACGATGGATTGGCAAGTGGTTGGACGAGCGATGGCAGGTGGTTTGGCGCGGCATACCATTGCGGAAATAACGGTCTAACAAGTTGGAGCAAGATCGAGGACGAGGTTCTCCGGCCTTTATTGGATCAATTCTCGGGAGATCCGCTTTGATCGATCACTTTATTCAATTGAAATGGGGAGTCGCAGCTTCCGATGATGCGGTGGCGTTGAGCAAAGCTGGGGATTTGTGCGGCTACTTTGTTGAATCACAAGATCCTAAGCGGTGGCTGGATGTGGCGGTGAGTGCAAGCGCGGACCCGATGCGATGCGGTTTCTTTCCGATTTGGATTGCTGAGCGGATGCGAGGTGTCTTCATTGAGTTGGAGCCAGGAGCGGCTGGCGGCAAATCGACGAGTGGACTTGGGAAAGTCGAATCGGCTGGTGTGTTGCCTATGAAATCAGTTGCACTTCCTAAGTCGATGGCTGCAACGCAGCTTTGGATTCCCAGCCATTCGCGGATAGAGCCTATGCCGCAGCCTAGCGAGTGGCCGTTGTTGGTTTCCGGTGATGCAGAATGGCTTGTCTGGCATCCTGTGTTTGGATTGTTGTCGATCGATCCTCAGAGCCGAATAGGAATCGAGTCGTTGATATCGGTTCCGCGTGGTGCGAGTCGCGGTTGGTGTCTAGGGGTCGAGGGTACGGCGTATCCAGAACGGCTTCTACGGGTGGATGCACCGCTAGCGCCGACGCTAGAACAGTGGCTCGAACAGACAGGCGACGGATTGGGCGATCGCAAAGGCGATCTAATGGCCTTGCCGCCGAGTAAAAAAGAGCAGTACGGCAAGCCGATTGAAAATTTAGCGGCGCAGACCCGTTCAACTGTTGGCAAAGCAGTGGCATGGGTGGTCGATCAGTTGGCCAACTTGACGAAGAACAAACAAGACCAGCCGAAGCCAAATGACGGGAATGTAATTTCGGACCGAGATGTCCGCCAACGTATCCCAAGCAGACATGGTGCATCGTCGACGGCACAATGGATTCAAGCCATTCGTGCTTGGGCAAAACGCAACATGGATCAATGGAACGAAACCCTCGAAGCGCGTCGCAACGCAGCCGTCAACCGTTTGCTGGAAATGCTGGACAAGAATCCAGACGAGGGTCTTCGATACGCAATTCCGATGAATGGCGATCCAAGTCGCGGCCTGTCGGAGCCAGGAGCGGATTTGGTGGCGAGAGACTTGAGGAATATTCGGTCTGGTGGAATCGACAACTGGGCATTGAGCTGGAGTGCACAAACGCAACTGCGGGAAAAGTACTTGGAACTAGCCCGCCGGGAGTTGCGTGATGGAAGATACGAGCGCGCGGCAGCCATTTATGCGCAGCTTCTAGCGGATTATCAGCAAGCGGCCCAGGCACTTGAAAAGGGCAAGTTGTACCGACCGGCCGCGTTGATCTATCGGGATCGACTTAACAACCGTCGTAAGGCGGCGGAGATGTACAGTCTGGCCGGTGACTTTGATGTGGCGATCGAACTCTACCGAGAAATGGGCGATCATCTCGAAGCGGGCGAGCTATACCAACGACTTGGTCAAATGGAACTGGCCAAGATCGAATTTGAGAAACATGTTGCGAAACTTTGCCAGGAGGGGCGGCCGTGCTACGCCGCGGACTTTCTCGTCGACAAACTGAATCGACCGGACCAAGCCATTGAAATGCTGGTTGACCAATGGCCCCATGGCAGAAATGCGCAAGCTTGTGCGAAGAAGACATTAGATCTGCTTTCGCAGTTGGGGCGTCACGACCAGTCGATCAAGCAGATCGATCGCTTGGTTTCCCATCCGCAGATTGCAGACCTCGGTGTCTGGCCATCGGATTTCTTAGCGGGTCTCGTTGGATACTATCCCGATGCGGCGGTCAGGCAGCATGCCCAGCGAGGGCTCTTTATCAATGCCAGTCAAATGATTCGATCGTCGCGTAGTGTGGACCACATTGCTGCGATAACGGCTTCGTTATGCAAAGGGGTGCCGGAGGACAGGATCTTGCATCGCGACGCGCATCGTGTTTTGAGTGACAAGAAGAGCATGTTGGCGACACAAGCCAACGCGAGAAGCAGAGGGTTGATGCCCTATTCCAAACAGGGAACGATCAAGACGCTGCAGCCGACCGAATCGATCGCTTTGCCATCGGATTATGAGTGGTTTGGAATGATCGCAACCGATCGAGGTCCGGTTTGCTTCGGTGAAAAAGATGGATCGCTTTTCCTAAGGACTACGTTTCCGTCGCAAGCTCGCAAGACCAAAAGTGCACAGAGTGGCGGCATTGAGATTCGCTCTTTTTTTGAGAACCAGCAGTCGCCCCGTTGGGTTCGCCATGCTGGCTACAAAAACCAAAAGGGGGAGTCGTTTTCAGCTATCGTTGGGGGAGGCAAAGCGAAGGCGGAGTTTGGTGAGGGATCGACGTATTGGTTTGATGACTCCCTGACGTTTATGGTTACGCCCGCAAGCATCGAGGTGCGAGACTGCTTCTTTCCTACCAACTTTCTGCTGTCCAGTGTCGAGCATCGAGTTCCGGACGATGACCGGATGGTCTTTATTGCCAAGCAGCTTGAGAAAGTGAGGCTAGGGATGCGCGACCAAGTGGGGCGAGTGACCTATCCGCAAATTCCAGCGCATGAGGGAGTTCGAGACATCGAACAGAAGCTGGTAGAAGAGTTGAAGCAACATGACGTTGCATTGATGCTGGAACAGATGGGAGCTTGGGTTGATGCAGAATTGGCTGTGCGTCCTTGGTGCGTCGCTATGCTAGGAAAACATCTCATCTTGAGTTGCGGTACGCGTTTCAACATATGTGAATCTGGACGGTTGCTGGAGTCATTTGAAACGCCATCGCCAGTTCAATCGATTCGAGTGAGTCATCGCTTTACGCGACCGCGAGTGATTTTGGGATTAGACTATGGTGTAATGTTGCAGTGGTCCAAAGCAGATGACTATCGTTCCTGCATGATCGATGGCTCGGCCAGAAACTCTCAGAGCTGTTTTGTACGAACCGGCCATGTTGCCGTCGCACACGATGCGGGAATCGATCTTTACGAAAATCAGGGTTTCAAGGTCAAACTGCTTGCGACTCACGCGAGCACGCGAGGGTTTGTGGCCGTCGAAGCGGAGTCGGATGCTTTTTGGACCCTGACCAAAGAAGGGTTGGTTCAACGTTGGAATACAAATTTGGTCCAATGAAAGTGGATGTTCTCGGTTCTCATCGACCTTTACACGGCCTCAAGGGTAGCAATGCTCTTCAGCTAGCAAACGTTCCAATTTGAATACTCGATAGAGCTGATTTTGCTGCATAATTCCAGCTGATCGAAACGGAACTGTCTGCTATCATATTGTCGAATGGTGACGATTTTGTTTGCAGCAGTGGTTGCTGATTCTCCGGCTGAATCTGTCCCGTGGACTGACGTAAACTAGAAAATGAAAGAGAAACATGTCAAAAAGATTGAATCGATGGACGCTTGCTTTAGCGACTGTCCTGTCCGGTGCTGCGATTTCCAATGCTCAAGAATTGACGATTGGTTCCAAAGCTCCGTCGCTTGATATTGAGCACTGGGTCAGCAAAGGGAATGACAAGTTCAAGGCGGTCAAGGAGTTTGAAACAGGCAAAGTTTACGTAGTGGAGTTTTGGGCGACTTGGTGTGGACCGTGCATCATGAGCATGCCTCATCTTGCCGAGACTCAGACCAAGTACGCTGACAAGGGTGTGCAGCTCATCAGTGTTAGCGACGAAGACCTAGCAACGGTTGAAGGATTTTTGAAAAAGCAGGTTAAGGGCGCTGACAAGGACGATGTCGAAAACACGTACGGCAAACTGACGAGCGCTTACAGCCTGACGACAGACCCAGACCAATCCGTGTACAAAACTTATATGGAAGCAGCCGGACAGAACGGCATCCCAACCTGCTTTATCGTGGGCAAGTCTAGTCAGATCGAATGGATCGGCCATCCCATGGAAATGGATGGGCCATTGGAAAAAGTGGTCGGAGGCACATGGGATAGAGCCGCACACCTAGCTGAATTCAAGAAGCAACAGCAGATGGATTTGTTGATGGCTAAGGTCAGTAAACCGATGCAAAAGGGGGACGTCAAAGCGGCGCTCAAAATACTGGCTAAAGAACGAGAGAAAGTCGAGGGTGATGAAGCTGCTGTTGCCGCCATTGACGACCTGGAAATGCGAGTCAACGTTTTTTCTGCGATGAAGAAACTTGAATCTGGTGAAGTGGATGACGCGCTTGCAGAAATCGAGTCAATCTCCAAAACCGCGAAGCCGGCACAAAAGCAAATGCTCGCCATTGCTAAGTGCAGGGCGCTTATCGCGATCGTAGTCGATAGTGGTGAGAAACATGAGCAAGCAGTCAAATCGCTTTTGGAAGTCACCGAGAGCAAGGAAATTGATGCACCGACTTTGAATGAATTCGCATGGAGCATCTATGAGGCTGCGAGCGACGACGACAAGTTTCCGAAAGCAACGATCGCAGCCGCCAAGGCGGCTGCTGAAAAAGCGGTTTCCAAAGAACCCGAAAACGGAGCGATCCTCGATACGCTTGCCCACTTGGTTCATCGCCAAGGAAATCTAACGCTTGCGATTGAGCTGCAAACCAAGGCAATCAAAAACGCCCCGGCGGAAATGAAAGAAGATTTGCAGGCTTTCTTGGACCAAATGAAAAAGGAAAAAGCGGGCAAGTAGTATCCGTATTTCGTTGAAAAGTGGTGTCGACTTCCAGCCTGTGATGAAGGGGCGTTTCCAGGCTGGAAAATGGCACGGCATCTGCGAACAGAGATCGACAACCAATCACTCAACCTTGCCCCATGAATCCTCTATCGAATTAAACCCAAATGCGACGCATTTCATTGTTAGCGATACTGCTTTCTGCAATTCTTACATCGAGCGTCTTGGCCCAGACAACCGAGCTGAAGTTTGTGGTCAATACTTCGCAACCTGTTGCCAAAGAAGACTCTCTTTACTTGGCCGGCAATTCAGCCTCTCTTGGCAGTTGGAACCCAAGTGGATTCGTACTGACCCGCAAGTCCAATAGTTCCTTTGAGGGCACGGTGAATCTCGAGATTGGAGAAACGATTGAGTTCAAGATTACCAGAGGGACTTGGGAAACGGTGGAAAAAGATGCTGATGGCGAGGAGATATCCAATCGAACCGCAACGGTCCAGAAAGGAAAAGGAATTGTTGTTGTCGTCGAATCTTGGGCTGATGAGAGTGCAAGGCCAGGTCGGTCGAGCGTGGTTGGCAGTTTAGAGCTACGACGGATCGCATCTATCGAACCAACGCGACTGGTGCGGGTATGGCTCCCGGCCGGCTATCAAGAATCCACTCAATCGTATCCGGTACTGTATATGCTCGATGGACAAAATGTCTTTGATCGCGCTACGTTAGCGATCGGCGAGGAATGGGGCGTCGATGAAACACTCACTCAATTGATTGAAAACAAAGCTATCGGGCCGATGATTGTTGTCGCTATTGATAACAGTTCTAAACGTATGGACGAGTACACTTGGATCGCGGACGGCGATGGTAGCCGAAAGCGAGGAGGTAGTGCGGAGCTTTTCGCAAAATGGATCGCAGAAAAACTAAAGCCCCAGATGGATCGTGAGTATCGCACACAAACGAGACGCGACTCGACTTGGATTGCCGGATCGTCCCTTGGCGGATTATTCGCGTTGTATTCGGCAGTGCAACACAACGAGACGTTCGGTGGCGCTATCGCGATGTCTCCATCACTCTCGTGGGGTAACGAAGGCATGAATAGCTGGGTGGAATCGTCCCAAAATCGCTTTGCAAAACCAACTCGCGTTTGGGTCGACTTTGGTGGTAAAGAGGGAACGACCGAAAGCGGTGCGCGTGAAAACGTAGAGCGATTTGAGCGGTTCCAAAAAACGCTCAACACCATCTCGCAGAAGCCGAACAGCAGCGTTTCCGTAGCCGGTCGTTTGTTTCCTGATGCGAAACACAACGAGTCGGCCTGGCGGGAGCGATTTGCTGAAGCCATTCAGTTCATGGCAAAGTAAGTGCCTGCCTTCGCCGTCTCGGCGGTCGCATCCACCAACGGAAGTTAAGCCTCGTCAATTCGATGCGTCATCGGTACGTTCGGCGACGAGGCAGTATTCACGTCGATTGTGTGCGAGCTGTCTGGCTTCGACGCGGTCGAATCCCCAAGATTTGACGCGTTCGATATGTTGTGGAATTTCGGCCGCGTGTTCCCACGTGGACAACTTGATCGTCAGGATCAGGCCACGAAATCTTGATGTTGGGTAGGTTGTGATCGCTTCGACGGTATCGAGGGTGTAATTTGGAGCCACGTTGGCGTCGCAAATCATGTAGCGAAACGTTTTGAACAATCTTCGCTTCACCTGTTGGGATTTGGATCGCCAGTGTTCGAAACGAGGATTGTTAGCGATGGTTTCGTCCATATCGGCTGGATCGATCCCAACGACTTGTGCACCGAGGTCGAGGAGGCGTTGGCAAGCGCCGCCGGGTGCAGAACCGATTTCGACGACACGGTCGCCGGGACGGAAGGGCAATTGGCTCCATGGAATCGCTTCGGAGATCTTTAGGTAGGCGCGACTGATCATGTTTTCAGGAATCGCGACAGCGTAGACGCCGCCGGGCCAACCGTCGGACTCGGACTGAACAGGCTTGGCAGCGACCCACCAACGGTTGGGCTCCAAGAGAATGACTTCCAAGAGTTTTGTCCCAACCGGTGCGATGGTGTTTACGTGTTGCGATCGTGGATCGTTGCGGGTGGCAAGTGCGTTTCGAATTTGATCGGCAATGGATTCGGCCAGGAGAGATCGTCCCGGTTCGAAGCCGTTCCACCCGGGTTGTGCGACATCACGTTGCCAGACATGGAGGCACTCCCAATCGGCGGGTTGGTATTGTGCGAGGATTTGATCAATGAGAACGGTTGAATTGTCGCCATCGAATTTGCCGAGTGCATGGCCACATGCTCGAATGAGAGGTGATTTTGGCAATGCCTTGGACCAAGCCGGCGTGTCTAAATCGGATTTTAGAGTGACGAAGCCTTTTTGCGAAAACGCGAGCCGATAGGGGCCTTGGGGTTCGCTGAGCTGAGCTTTGATTGTGGCTTCTGCACCGTGTTGGCAGGAGAAATAGACGTACGGGCTATGAAGCAAATTGGACATGAAGTGAGCGAGGAGCTATCGAACGAGTTTTGCAATGGGAAAGACTGAGTAGTGAGGATAGTCGAAAAACGCAGGTAAGGAAGACTTCGGGATGTGCAGGTAACGGATCGTTCGACAAGGGGTTGCGAGTGGCGAATGGTGGTTTTATGGGAGAAAAGAGCTTAATAAACAGACTTTGGCAGTGGACGATTCTGTATGGCCTAGCCTATAAATAGTGCCAGGAAAAAGAAGACTTGGGAGGCTTTCCCAGCTTTGAACTTAATATTTCACGTAAGTAGATGCTTTAAGGAATCACTTAACCGAACTTTATGGCCAAAAAAGAAGAAGCATTCGAAGTAGAAGGAACGGTCACGCAAGCTTTAGCGAATACGCGTTTTCGTGTCCAATTAGAAACGGGATCTGAAGTTTTGGCCCACGTTGCTGGGAAAATGCGCAAAAATTTTATTCGTATCGTTCCCGGCGATAAAGTTCGGGTCGAGTTGTCTCCGTATGACCTGACAAAAGGTCGCATTGTGTTTCGAGAACGTTAAAATCGTTTTCGGATGAAGCTTGTCGCATTAACCTGCTTTTGAAAGACGGCAGAGACGCATGGTTGTTCGGCGTCTCAACTTGAATTTAATGGGTTCGGATAGAACCCCTATCTACGCTTGCGAACGAATCGTCTATAGTTACTTTGTAATTCGTTTATAGCCGCTGATTTCTGCCAAGGATTGGTGGGTCGTACCGAATTGTTCTAGCCCAACGCCTAAAAAAGCGTCCAATTCAATTTAGTCAATTCCGAGTCCAATGGAGTTTTGTTCATGAAATTTAGATGGTTATCTGCTGCAGTTTGTACTGCCACCCTTGGGTTGGCGACTTTCAGTTCTCCCAACCAGTGCCAGGCCCAAACCAAAAATACCGCGCCCAAGGCTGCTGCGACGGCAATTGCAGACGAAGCCGAGGACGGTGCTGTTGTTGTGGTCGCGCTCGGAGCGATCGATACTCTACTCCCAAACGTACAGCACGTTGCGAGATTGGTGGGAGCCGGGGCCGCAGTTGGCGGAGTCTCCTCGATTGTCAATCAGTTTGTTACTGGCCTAGATAAGGCGCGTCCGTTCGGCGTTTTTGTCAATCTGGATGAAAGCGGAAATCCATCGGCGGTTGGCTGTTTGCCAATCGAGGATCTTGAGCAGTTCTTTGAACAGCTTGGAACTGTGATCGGCGAACCGAACGACCTGGGACAGGGACTCTATGAATTGTCGGTCGGCGGAACCACGATTTACGCCAAGAAAAGTGGCAAATGGCTCTACGTCGGCCAAACCGAAGAGGCACTTGATGACCTACCGGAAAACATGGCGGACGTATTGCCAAAGATGATCCAAAAGTATGACGTCCGGATTCAGCTCAATCCTCAAAACATCCCTGATGGGCTTGTTGAGCTCTTTATGAGCCAAGCACAAGAAGGCTTGGAAAGGAATTTGGAGAATAGTAATCTCGACCCAGCCGATGCAGAATCGTCGCGCGAAGCCTCTGAAAAGGCGATGGACCAAATGCAGGAAGCCCTCGAAGGAACAGAAAAGCTGGTCATCGGCTTAGCTATTAACAAGCAAGAGAAGCGCACGATGCTCGACTTTGGATCGCAGTTTGTTGCAGATTCCAAGTACGCCAAGCAAATCGAGAAATTGAAGACGAGCAAGACGAGTGTGGCTGGAGTCCCACAGGATGGTTCGATGATGATCATGCAGGCATTCCAATTGGTTGCAGCGGACGAGATCGAACAGCTCGAGCAAGGGCTAGACGTTGGCCTCAAGGCGGCCCTCAAGGACGCCGACGAAAACATGAAGAAGCTTGCGGAAGAAGCGGCAGACATTTTGATCGAAAGCGCCAAGTTGGGTAAGCTGGAGACCGCTGTTGACGTGAGTACTCAAAGCGGACTGAACATCGTTACAAGTGTTTCGGTTGCTGATGGAGCCAAGATCGAAGCTTTGGCTGTCAAGATTGCCGCGGAATTGGTGAAAGAAAAGGCTCCCGTTCAGTTGAGAATCAACTCTGGTAAGCACGCAGGGTTCAATCTGCATTCGGGCAAGGGAACTTTGCCACCAAACGCTCCTGAAGCAGTAAGGAAGATTTTTGGCGATGCTATCACGATTGCGATTGCAACGGGCCCGAAGTCGGTTCACATCGCTGTGGGCAAGAATTGTGAAGCCAACGTGAAGAGCGCAATCGATCGGGCAGCTGCTAAGCCATCCGCACCGGCCGAAGCGTTCAAAATGCGTTTGGTTCTGTCGCAATTGCTCAACTACATTCAATCGATCGAAGCATCGCCGATCTCCGAAGCGATGCTCAATGCCTCAACTGCCGCTCCCGGTAACGATCGCATCATGATCGATAGCACATCGATCGAGCGTGGAGTGATCGTTCGGTTGTCGCTCGAAGACGGTGTAATGAAGGCCATTGCGGCTGGCGTAAAAGCTGGTGGAGCCGGCGGCGGATTCTAGTGTGTTCCGGCAAGTAACAAATATTAGAGGACGGGTCCTTTGACCCGTCCTCTGGTCATTTACTCTCTGAAAACTAGTGTTATGTTGGTGACATGAACACGTCACTTGTTTCCAACGCCAAACATGCCAACCCGTCCAAGACAAGTTCGAAGATGGCGTCAGATTTTTCAAAAGCCTACCAAGCTCAATTGGCTTGGAGCCAAAGAAAGATTGGCGAGCGAACTGCAATTCTTGCCAAGCTGCGTTCGTTGATCGTCGAGTCGCGGCATTTGATAGCGGATGCGATCGAGTCTCAATCGCGTCAGGATTATCGTGAAACGATCACGTCGGAATTGATGCCGCTGGCCGATTCCGCAAAGTGGCTCAACAAGGCAGCAAAGCGTGTGCTAGCTCCGAGATACTTAGACGGAGGCGGTTCCCCCTTGTGGCTTGGTCGGCTGCGTTCGGTAGTGCATCGCGTTCCGCACGGGCTGGTGATGATAATAGGTACTTGGAACTACCCGCTGTTCCTACCGGGAGTTCAAATTCTGCACGCGTTGACAGCGGGCAACGCCGTTGTCTTTAAGCCGGCTCCGGGATGTGACCGCATTTCGTATCTGATGGTGAGCCTCATGATAAGGGCAGGGGTACCTGAGGAGCTGATAGTCCTCTTGGATAGCTCCGTTGAATCGGCTAAGCAAGCGATCGAAATCGGCGTGGACAAAGTCGTTATGACTGGCAGCAGTCGATCAGGCCGAACCGTTCTGCACGCTTTAGCGGAAAGATTAACTCCTTCCGTGATGGAGCTGAGTGGTTGCGACGCTATGTACGTCTTGCCTGGTGCGGATATGCATCGGGTTTGCGATCTGTTGGTCTTCGGTCTTCGTCTGAATGGGGGAGCGACCTGCATGGCGCCCCGACGTGTATTTGTTCCAAAGAAATCAGCAGAGGTCTTTCATCGGTTGTTGCAACAGCGGTTGGAAGACTCGAGGCAAAAGAGTTGGACAACGCATGTCTCAACGCAAACGTATCGTCAACTATGGGATGGAGTCGACGACGCGGTTGGGAAAGGGGCCCGAGTTTTTTCAGGTGGGTCTCGGACGTCTCAGTTCCCGGCCTCGGAAGATAGTGAATCCGTAGCTTGTGGCCATTTGGTATTGACCGATGTAACTCCCGAAATGCAGCTTTGTTCGGCGGACATTTTTGCTCCGTTGGCCCTGATCATTCCGGTCGACGATTGGTCGGATGCCCTACGAGCCGATTCGCGTTGCCCCTACGCATTATCCGCCTCCATCTTCGGACCCATCGAGGATGCACTGCGCATCGTCCGATTCGTTTCGGCCGGTTTTGTTTCCATCAACGACTTGATAGTACCAACTGCTGATCCGCGGTTGCCTTTTGGCGGGCGGGGTGAAAGCGGATTTGGCGTGACGCGAGGCAACGAGGGGCTTTTGGAGATGACATTTCCAAAAGTCGTTTCGACCCGACTCGGCTCCTGGTTGCCACACGCAAAATTGCCGGATAGGTCGGACGAGGAATTACTAGACGGTCTGCTACAATTCAGTCACCACAGCCTGATCAAAGTCAGGTTGCAAGGGCTCTTGAAAACAATACGGGCTGCCATATCCCAGCGAAAAACGCTCAAGGGGATTGAGCAATGAACAGCCTGAATTCAATCCAAAAGCAGATTAAACCAAACAAAAGTGAATTGAGAATTTCATGATAGAACGCTCGGCGAGAATTTTGAATATTGGGGTCATCGGCGGCGGTTTGGCTGGACTGGCGGCCGCGTGCACGTTGGCTGCTCGCGGTCATAAGGTGACGCTTCTCGAAAAGAATGAATGGGTTGGCGGCAAAGCCGCAGTGCTCCATCAGGACGGCTTTCGGTTCGATATGGGGCCAACCATTTTAACGTTGCCCTCAGTCCTGCATCGAATTTTCCGTGAGGCGAATCGCAACTTAGAAGATTACATGCATTTGGTTGCACTCGATCCGCAATGGCGATGTTTCTTTGAGGATGGAGGTGTCCTGGACCTTGTCCCGGATCTTGCCAAAATGAAAGCAAACCTGGAGCGATTTTCACCTCATCCAAATGTTGGCCAAGGCTACGAACGGTTTATGCAGATCTCGAAGCGACTGCATGAGGTTTCAGACAAGTTTTTCTTTTGGCGCAGTGTGGGTGGAATTGGCGACACCATGGAGGTAGGCGGCGCATTCTCAGCGACCGTACTCAAGGATGTACTGAGCCTGAGAATGGGACAATCGGTCGCGGGTTTGGTACGATCCTGTGTACCCGATGCGCGTGCGGCTCAAATGATCGATCACTTCACGCAGTATGTGGGCTCGTCTCCCGAAGCATCGCCAGCCGTTCTTTGCGGCATTGCTCATATGCAAACGGAAGAAGGGGTTTGGTACCCTATCGGCGGCACGCGAGCGGTTCCCGAAGCCCTTTCGAAACTGGCTCGTGAATTGGGCGTCGAGATCAAAACGCAAGTCGATGTCGCGTCGATTGATTCGGATGGCAAGTCAGTTCGTGGCGTAACCACCACGACGGGTGAAAAGTACGAGTTTGATGCCGTTGTGTCCAACTGCGATGCGGTTAGGACGCACCGCGAACTAATGAAGGGTTCGGTTACGGATAAGAAATTTGAGAAGCGACGCAGTTACGAGCCTGCTTGTTCCGGGGTGGTTCTCTATCTGGGATTGAAGGAGCGATACGAGCACATACTGCACCACAATTTTGTATTCTCGAAGGACCCGCACGAGGAGTTCGACTATATCTACAAACAGGGAAAACCGGCACCGGATCCAACCGCATACGTCTGCGCATCTGCATCGACGGAACCAGGAGTTGCACCACCTGGCGGCGAGTCGCTTTACATCCTTGTGCACACGCCTTATTTGAGACCGGATCATGATTGGACCAAGATGTTGCCTGCTTACCGCGAGGTGATCTTGGACAAATTGGAGAATACGGCAGGGATGAAGGGTATTCGCGATCGAATCGTGACGGAGAACTCTCTAACCCCAGAAGGCATTCACAAACGATATCGAGTATTGAATGGTGCCATCTATGGTCTAGCAAGTCATGGTCGGTTCCTGGGTGCGTTTAAGCCCGCCAATCGTTCTCGCGACCTCAAGGGATTGTATCTCGCGGGCGGCGCTGCCCATCCTGGTCCGGGTATGCCAATGGTGATGATGAGCGGTTGGATCGCGGGGGACACCCTCGACAGCGACATTCAGAGCGGCAAACTGGCTGGAGTGTAAGGGACTCCCAAGTTGTCCCTCGTCAACAAACATGCCCGATTTCGTCAAAGGATTGCATCGTCAGCGGCAAACGCTTGTATCGACGCTGGGCTTTGAGTTTAAGACACCGCTGGATGAGGCGCCGAGCTCATTCGTGCCCCACAGTAAATGGTAAGCTATGGTTCGAAACCTGCCGCCAAAATTCATCACTGCGCAGGGCTCCTAAACGGCTAGGCGACCAATTCAGCATGAAAATCATCAGCACTCTCGGCGGTTTAGTATTTGCTCTATCGTTCGTCACGTTGCATGCCAACGAAGATCCGCCAAGACCGAACATCGTGCTAATCATCTCCGACGATCAAGGAGCTGGCGACTACGGTTTCATGGGGCATCCGCATGTTCAGACGCCACATATCGACAAGTTGGCTTCGCAGAGCCTTACTTTTCGTCGAGGATTTGTTCCGACCAGTGTGTGCTGCCCGAGCCTGGCGACGATCATCACGGGCCTGTTCCCTCACCAGCATAATATAACGGCTAACGATCCACCTTTTGTCCCGAATTCAGCCAAGGACTCGCGAGGGTCAACACCTGAAATGACGGAGCAATGGAATGCTGCTCTAGACAACATACCGACCCTGCCTCGATTGCTCTCCCCAGCGGGTTACTTGAGTTTTCAAACAGGCAAATGGTGGCAAGGCGATTTTAGCCGCGGCGGTTTCACGCATGGTATGACTCGAGGTTCACGGCATGGCGATGCGGGTTTGAAAATTGGCCGCGAAGGGTTGCAGCCCATTTATGACTTCGTTGGTGACGCACGCAAACAGCAGAAACCATTCATGCTTTGGTATGCACCTTTTATGCCACACTCCCCGCACACTCCCCCCGAACGCCTGCTCAACAAATATATAGACAAGACTGAATCGATCCACATTGCTCGTTACTGGGCCATGTGCGAGTGGTTCGACGAAAGCTGTGGTGAGTTGCTTGGATACCTTGATCGCGAAGGCTTGGCGCAGGACACGATTGTGATCTACGTCACCGACAACGGCTGGGTACAGTCGGCCACAAGTTCAGGTTTCGCTCCTCGCAATAAGACGACACCGTTCGATGCCGGCCATCGCACTCCGATCATGGTTCGATGGCCAGCCCGTGTGACGCCTGCGAGTAGCGAGTCATTGGCCTCGTCGATCGACTTCGTTCCCACGATACTTGCATCGCTTGATTTGCCAGCGCCTGCCAACTTGCCTGGTATCAATCTACTCGATGCCAACGCCGCTAAGTCACGACAGCACGTTTATGGCGAATGCTTTACCATTCGTTCGCAAACCCTTGATGATCCGTCGGCCAACGTTCTGTGGCGATGGGTTACCGACGGTCGCTGGCGCCTCATTCTTCCTCGCACTTTTCAAGCCGAGGGATTGTTGAAATCGATCCCTCGCGACGATTTCTTGAGACCGGACTTGCAATCCACACTTCAGGACGCCCAACCAATGCTCTTCGATCTGCAAGACGATCCAAAGGAAATTCGCAACCTTGCCGCCGACCACCCCGATGTTGTTACTGCCTTACGCGCCAAGTTAGACTCCAACTGGATTCCCAAAGTTGCCTCACCGTGAAGTGGATCGTTGTCGTTGCGTCTCAAGGAGTCGCAACCTCACGAGTGCATTGATGAACGATGGCTGGAACTGTACTCGCCCGACATTCGATTTCGGCTCAAGCAACTGCTAGACGCAAGCTCAGCGCAAACCTTATTGAGCGGTGCTTGCAGATCCACGCGGCGAGGCTCCCACGCGGACGTTGAAGGGCAATGGCCGAGCCGCACACAGAAAGCCTTCTGTGAACAGCTTCTCTTTTAGAATTCGAAATTCATTGAAGCTATCGGGATACACCCAGACCGTTACGGTGGTGTGCTGTGCCGTGTAGGAGGCGAGCTCAAGTCGCAGACGTCCGCCATTTGACATTGTTTCAGTAACACTCTCGTAGATGACTTCGCTGGTGGGTTCTAGTTCGAACTTTTCCAACTCGATCGTACGAGCCAATCGCGCCGTCGAACCGTTGGACATGATTCCACTTTGGCTCTTTAGTCCGTAGGTCATCAAGAAGCCGTCGATCGGGCCGAGTTGATTGACAAACCGATCTTTTTGCGAATTGCGTTCAGCGGATCTCCTTGCTTCATTCTTAAGTGCGTCGATGAGACGTTCCCAAGGAATGACTGCGGCTTTGCTACCTCGCATCATGACATGCAATTCACGTCCAAATACGGTTTTGGCCATGGGAGTAGGAAGGTGCTGAAGGATTGCAGTGGATTGCTCGATAGACTGGACATCTCCTTGCTGTTGCAACAAATTGGCAAGTTGCTTTTGCAGGTCGCTCATTTCTTGTTCTGTTTCTATGCGTTCCCGAACCGACTCATGGATTTTTTTAAGCTCTTCCTCGACCATTTTTTCGGCAACGGTGACGCGGTCCAAAACAGCCATGCGCTCGGAATCTCGATAGTTGATTTCGAGATCATAGCTGCGAAGTTCGTCATGCTGCTTTTGGAGGTCTTGGTCCAAGTTTTTTGATTTCCCGACCGGTGATTCGAGTTTCTCCACTTTGTTCTTTAGCTCTTGCTCAACGGCTATTTTCGCCGTCGCGTAACTACGGGAACCAACAATGACAACCAAGATGATCAAGATACCCACTAAGTTTGCGATGGTATCGAGGAATGCATCTTCACCGATTGCGGTGTCTTCACTACGTCGCTTGCTCATCGTATTGGCATCCTAACGACGGTTTGGAAGAGTGAGTGGCACGACTTTGATTTCGACGCCGCTACCTTCGAGCAGGCGTTCCAATCGAGCAACGCTTTGCTGTGCGTCGCTGGCTGCCTCGATGGTCAGTGTTGGTGACCAAAACCCACCCGGTACCGACAGTCCCCATGAATCCACTCGTTTTCGGATGGCCGTCGCAAGTTGATTGCCAGCTTGCTGAGGGCCTTCCTCCATCGTGATATGGACTTCGAATGCGTTGGGGTTGACGTCCGAACGCAGGAGCCAGCGATCCTTGAGAGCGACGACATTGACTGGCCTGGAAACCGGAGTCGCCTTGCCCTCCGCACGCGAGGCTGCCCAACCATGTCCTGCACTCACCGAGATGGGCTTAAGATCTCCCTCCGCTCGGACATGCTTTGCTTTGGGCGGTGCTTCAGCATTTTGATTTATCGACAATGAAACGTTTGGATTTGCGGTTGGGTCGGCGGACGCCTGTTGGCTCGTTGATGCAGACAAACTGCTGGCTCCACCTCTAGACGCGCTACCCGACGAAAATTCGTTATAGCCCTGTGGGGCGGGGGAGTTGCTTCCGGAAGAATCCTTTCTTGAATCTCCGCCATTGTTTGAGGTCGTACCATTCGATGCCGTGGAGCCAGCTTGACCCGCTTCGCCTGAGGCCGCGCTGTTCGCAGACTGCCCGCTGTTTGTTGCCGTGGATTTAGAATCACCGTTAGCGCCTGCTTCATTTATTCCTGCGTTTCGCATACTCGTGTCAGCAACGGTTGCGACGCTTTCCGGTTTCGATTGACTGCGATTGTCCGGACTATTGGTTCGAGGCCCCGCGCCATTTAGTTGAGAGACCGTTGGGTTCGCTCCGCCGGCGCTGCCCCCTACGCCATATTGCCCTTGCAACTTGACGCCAGTAGCTCCATAGGTATTTTGCTGGGTCGGTTCCGACTGCATGTTTTGCTTACCAGGATTATTGGATTCTTTCATTGCTAGAGATGAATCCATTCCATTCTTTTGGATAGCCCCAGCGACTTGAGAGTTTGCCATCCCCTGAACAAGTTTCCATTCTTGTTGTGACCCGTTCCCTGCGGAGAATCCAGAGCCAGTTTCTGAACCTGAGCTTGCGCCGCGTCCGTCGCCATTCGAAGCATCGATTGCACCCCAGTCATCGTCGCGCTCCGGTGTCCCAATGCGTCGTGGCATAGCAGCGATGAGCGCTTGCTGGCGGCGTTTGGCCATGTCTACAGTGCTGGTTAATTGTTCTTTCAAGCCAGCTGGACTAGGTGGGAATTTTAGCTCCATCTCATTGTCAACCAACTCGTAACCAAATTGGTCATCCCAACCGGCCATGGCTTCACGAGCCAGAGCATAGGTTTGGATTCCATCGGGACGGACGATCAGCAAGGGGTAGGGAGGTTGAGTGATTCCGAAGGTTGTATCACGTTGCTGGTATGTTTGTCGCAGCACACGCAGTGCAGCATCCAAAGGGTTGCCAGGTCCGTAGGGTGGTTTCAAATCGTTCAAAGAGATGAGTATTCCCTCCGGTTGAACGAACACGCCCTCTTTCGTGCATTCAAGGTAGACTGGGCGCCGCGAGGTGCCATTGGATCCACTATATGGGATCACCGCAAAGGCCGGCTTGCGTTTCTTTTGCTTTTCAATCTCGTTGATCAGTTCGCGTTTTTTCTTGTCGATTTCTTTTTGCAGAGCGGCGACTTCGATCGATTTCTTGGATTGGTCAGCCTCGGTCTGGTTCGTGTCGGATTGAATGCGTTGTATCTTTGAAGTGAGCTGCTCCAGATTCTTTGTCAAGCGTGCAATGTGATCTTCGATATCTGCCAATTCTTTGCGGCGTCGCTCCACTCGCGCCTTCATTTCCTCGCGCTGCGCCTCGAGCTCCTCAGACACGACCTCCATCATCTCTGTCGTATTCTTGATGTCCGTAATTGTCTCCTCAGCATCTTTCCTGGCCGACGCGTGAGAATTTGCAACGGTGATCACAAGGATCAGCACCAGAGCTCCGATAGTACACAGCAACACAGCCAGGAATGGAAACAAAGCCGGTGCCGTATTGTCACCTCGTCGTTTGCTACGACTCATCCTGCACGCCTCTTCAATGGCAAGATGGCAGGTTCTTCCGCTTCGACGGCTTCGGGAACCGCTTCGTTTACGGTTGGTTCGGCAGCTCTGCGGCGAACGGGTTGTCGTCCAAGAAAACCATATCGTTCCATCTGCGTGCCAAGAACAGCGACCGCCTCGGTCAAGCAAATGGCAGCATCATGAAAACGATCAACGTCAGTCAGTTTTTCCAGAGTTGCTTGCAATGGCATTTCCATGGATTTCACCGCGTCGTGCTTTTCGATGAGCCTGCTTAGCAATTCTGTTTGGGTTGCCATCTCGCGTTGTTGTTGATGCACGACCCTTGCTTGGTCGGAGAGGGTTGTTTGCCACTGTTGCCATCTTGCGTCGATCAGATTGGCTGCGTCCGACTGGATACGGGCTAGTTGTTCGGCCATCGCAAGTTGTTGATGGTGAGCCGCCGTGGCTTGCTCTGATAGAGTCGTTTGGCATTGCTCCCAACGCGCATCGAGCACGGATGCGACTCTGGACTGAACACGCACTAGATTTTCCGAATGTGCGGCTACTCGTTCTTCGAGCTGAGCCGCGCCCTCAGAATGGATGCGAGCGAGAAGTTCCGCTTGGGTCGATACCGAACGCTGGTGCTTTTCCAAAACCGTTTCGATTGCACCGACCAAGGACGCGTGGATCGTCTGTGCCGATGTTGATGTCAAGTTCTGCCAGTGCCCATGTGCCACAGAAATCGTTTGCTGCCAAAGTTCGCTTTGCGTTTGAACAATTTGCTTTACCGAGCGAAGCAGCTCTTGTGTGATATGCTGGAGGGCAGACTCAACGTTGCTTGTGTCGTTCAATTTCTCCTGCTCAGTTAAGCATAGTTGCATGGTCTCGGCGACTTTGGAATCGATGAGTGTCAGCAGCGATAGCTCCGAACGGTTGACCCCGAATTGAACAAACATGGCCACCATCGTCAAAACCAATCCAATGGCAGTCGTATCGAAGGCGACATACAACCCTGCGGTCAAACCGTTCATTGCGTCTTGTGAACCGCTTGCCAAAGCTTGAGCATCCATTTGACCAAGCGTGTCGGAGATTCCTAATACGGTCCCAAGAAATCCGAGCATTGGCATGGCCCAGGTGACAATGCGAATCAGCCCATAACTGTCGTGCTGCTGGTCCGCATCTCGATCGGCGAGTTCATGTACATCTTGATCAAGGTGTTTCGTATTTCTTCGCTTTAGTTGGCGTTGCAGGATTGCCGTGACCCGTTGTCCAAGCCAACTATCGCAGACAGTTGGCGACTGCGTTCGCCAAAGCGTATCAAACCAAAGAGCCTTTTGTTCACCTGAATCGCTTGCTGGCGTATCGGGCTGGGTGAGCGCAATATCCTCAAGCGCCAGAGTCGCTTCACGACTGACTTTGTGTTGAGTTGCGGTCCCCATCCATTTCGTGATCAGCGCAACAATCGCGACAAAGAATAGCCCTGAAGTTGCGTATGCAACCGGGTGACATAGGCAATAACGACGTAGCAATGCGTAGTCCAGCGGGCCAGCAAAAATAAGGCCATAAAAGAGCATGCACGTTCCCACGCCAAGAATGACCGATGGCGCAATGGACGTGTGAAAGCTAGGATTCGGTGAATTTCTTTTTCGAAACAGCACGGCAGTCCATTGCCTCCGTTGGCGTAAGTTTTCTTTTGCTATCAAATGACATCGATCTTCATGATCGATGCTGTACTTCTAGCGATTAGGTATCCGAGTTTCAAGTTAACTTGGAGTATCTAACGGTTCGGCACATCAATGGAGTTGGCCTTAGTAAAAGAGGCAAAGATTGCGGATCAAAGAGGCTTTTTGCTTTGTTCCGGATTTCCGGCTCTTGGATACGCTTTCTGACGATAGCATAGTTGACGGGTGGATTGGAAAATCCTGTTGCTCGTCAGGGAATGATAGGTCCATTGATAGCATTGATAGTTTAGAAGGCCGCCATCTGATTGCGGCCAAAGCGAGACCCCAGGAGGGTTGGCGAGCTTGAGGCGGGCGGCGGAGTATGCGATCCCGCCCGCCTCAAGCCACGAATGGACTAAAGACTAATTTGCCCGGTCCCGTCACCAAAGTTAGCGTTGCTGATTCCAACATTTTCTAACATGGTCGAAAACAGGTTGTTGAGTGGCGTGTACTGTGGAAACTCAAGCAGTCGGCCAGTTTCAATGCGTTTACCACCTTTGCCTGCCAACAGGATCGGTAAATCATGGTGGTCGTGGCGGTTGCCGTCCGAGATGCAGCCCCCATAAACGATCATCGAGTTGTCCAGAAGACTGCCTTCCCCGTCTTGCGTCTCTTTTAGCTTCTTGAGGAAGTAGCAAAACTGCTCTGAATAGTAGCGGTCGATCTTTGCAATTTTTTCGATACTGTCTATTTTGTTTTCGTGGTGGGACAGTTGGTGGTGTCCGTCCTTGACCTTGATCATTGGAAACGCGCGATTGCTACCTTCGTTGGCCAACATGAACGTTGCGATACGGGTCGTGTCGGTTCTGAAGGCGAGCACCATCAGGTCGTACATTAATCGGATGTGTTCCGTTGGACCGTTTGGCTTGTCCGTTGGTTCGGTGACTCCATTAGGCAGAACAACGGGAACAGCGAATCGATTAATTCTCTGCTCTACTTCGCGTACGCTACTAAAATACTCGTCTAGTTTACGACGGTCGTCCGAACCAGAAATGCGTTCGAGGTGCTTGCGTTGGTCTGTCACGAAGTCCAAGATGTTGGACTGCATAGCTCGCGAGCGAGCGTCGGTTGAACCAGTTGTTCCAAACAGCCGTTGGAACGCGCGAAGCGGATCGACCTCTTTTGCGGTGGGTAGCGTTTCGGATCTCCAAGAGATGTTGTTGGAGTAAGCGCACGCATAGCCTGAATCGCAATCGCCCGCGTCTTTCCCTTGTTCGGTACCAAGCTCAATGGAAGCCAATCGAGTGGCCCGACCGTACGAATCGGCGGCAATCTGGTCGGCGCTTCGACCGACTTTGATTTTGGAGCCGGCGGTCTTAACAGGATGAGCACCGGTCAAGAACGCCGCCGCGCTTCGAGCATGGTCACCTGGTCCGTCGCCCAATGATTGCGCGTTGACTTGTGCAAGCCCTCGCAGGACGTTGAAATCTCCTTTGCATTCAGCCAAAGGTTCAAGGCTCGGTGACAATTCCCAATCGGTCCCTTTGCCTTTGGGAAACCACCGTTCTGCATTCGTACCATTGGGGAAGAACACCCATGCCAACCGAGTTGGCGAGCTAGCAGCGTTCTCACCCAGGACAGCCATCACAGGTTTCATCAAATTCAAGCTAGGCAAAGCCAATGAAACACCCAATCCGCGCAGCAAAGTACGTCGGCTCAGATGAGATTGCTTTATTGAACTACCAAGAACGGAAGTGTTTTGAGTGTTATCGTGCATCGGTGAGTGTTTCGGTGGGATTGAGGTGGGGGTTTTGAAGGAAGGCATCGCTCAAAACGATGGCCTCGACAATCGATCGGATCGACCGCGAATGTTGGTTGGCTTGTTCGACAATACGATCAATATCGCATTTGTCCTGTCGTTGCAAACCCCGCCCGAGAGCATAGGTTAGCATTCTAGTTGCAAAGTTTTCGGTAATTTGTGGTTTTTTCGCGGAGAGAAGCGAAACTAGCTCGGCGGGCCCCTCAAACGCACGACCGTCTACCAATTGTCCCTTGGCGTCAATCGCGTTGTTTCCGTCCCGATCCCTCCACTTTCCGATGACGTCAAAATTCTCAAGTCCCAGTCCGATTGGGTCCATGAGTTTATGACAACCAGCACAGCTTGGATTGCTTCTGTGGATTTCCAGTCTCTCCCGGAGGGATATGTTGTCCTTATGGTCTCCTTGGTCGAGCGACGGAACGCTGGGTGGGGCCGACGGAGGGGGATCGCCTAGCACATTCTCGAGAATCCACTTGCCTCGTTTCACCGGTGAGGTGCGCGTGGGATTGGACGTCAGGGCCAACACCGCGGCTTGGGTTAGTAGCCCTTTTCGGCTGTTTTCCAGTTCCACTCGAATCCATTTTTCCTCGTCGTCATAAGGTCCTTGTCGGCGCTCGCTACTTCGCCTTCCCTGCGATTTTTGAACCATTTCTGCAGGGTTCTTGCCCTCAAATTGGACTCCATAAAACTCCGCCATGCGGGGATTCAAAAATGTGTAGCTCGCGTCGGTAATGTCGTCCATACCGCCATTTCGCAGCAAATGCATGCAAAACAACTCGGTCTCTTTGACCATTGCATTCATTAAACGGTCGTTCCAGAGCGGAAATTTATCACGGTCTATTTCGATTTTCGCTAGCTTTCGCAAGCCAAGCCATTGCCCAAAGAAGCCTTTGTTTAAGGCCTCCGCTCGTGGGCTTTCCAACATCCGTCCAATTTGCTCTTTCAAAACATCAGGTTCTCGCAATCGCCCTGATTTTGCCAAACCAAAGAGTGTTTCGTCTGGCATCGTCGACCAAAGGAAATACGACAGACGCGTTGCGATGGCGAAGTCGTCTAGCGGCTTGCCTGTTTCGGTATCCTCGGTGCGGAACAGAAAACTTGGCGAAACCAAGACAGCTTGTATTCCGTATCGGATCGACTCCTCATAACCGAAGCCCGCGGCACTCGCTTTTTCAAAAACGTTGACAACAGCTTGCAGTTCGTCGGTCGCAACCGGGCGACGATAGGCTCTTGGAAGCATTTTTTGGAAAACCCGCCGAGCCGCTTCGGACGAGCCAATAGGCATTCCTTCCGGTGCATCTTTTTGTTCGGGAGTCGCAATCACAATGGCGTCGTGTTGTCTCGAAAAGGCGGGCAGGCCATCCTCTGGACCGCTCCATCGCACCGAGTCGATGATCAATCGTCGAGCGGATTCGTTTCGTTTCGTCGGTTCGGCATCGTCGACGTACTCGATCGTCAACCTGTGTTCACCTCTTTCGACAGTGATATCCTGCTTGTAATTTTCGTCATTCGAGGGAACATCGAGTTCGACCACGGATTTACCATCGATGGCGATACGGACTTTGCAGTTGTCCGGTTGCTTGTCACCGAAGCGCATACGGACATTCAAATTGTATTTGCCCGCTGCGAGGTACAACGGTATCGATTGTGATTCCGAAAAACGGAGTTTCTCTCCAGCAAATCGCTGTTTTCGCAACGCCTCTCGGTCGGTCTCAATCACGGATTTAGAAATGTACGCAGCCGCTTGCAGGTACTTCTCCATCATGATTGGGGGCAACGTTAGCACCTCTCCTTGGTTATCGAACCCATTGCCAACATCATCTGAAACGAATCCCATGGCTCGCGATGGATTTAGTTCCATGCCAAAGAGATCCTGAATGGTATTGTCGTACTCGACTTGATTCAATCGACGCAAAGTAACCTTAGGTGTCGGAGGGGCGAATCCGCAATCCACTTCATGTAATGCGGATTGCATCCATGCTGTAAGCAATCCACGCTCTTTGGCTTTGAGGCTGGATGATTCAGGAGGCGGCATTGCTTCTGCGCGAATCACGCCTCGGATTTGTTCCCATGTGCTACCGTGCTGGCGAATCTTTTCGAGGTCCTGGTAGTCTTCGAGGTTGACCCCGCCTTCATTGGACGACTGCATGTGGCACTCGCCACAATGCTCCTTCAACAGGGGCTGAATGACTTCGGACCATTCCCGTGTGAGTCGTTCGTCGAGTGAGGGTCTTTGCGCAAGCAAATCATTCTGACAAGTGTAGAAGCACAGACACAGCAATAACGGAAATCTGGTCGCGCGAAACAATGTGCCAATAAAGTGGTTGGGAAGCATTCAATTGAAAGTTAAGGATGGGCTGAGTTGCGATGGATTGGCAGAACCGAAATGGGGCGCCAAAAAGGTGGGAGGGGAGTTCGCAACGTTGGGGGGACCGTTTCCGGTAGTTACTCAACCTCAATTGTAACGTAAAGCTCAGTGGAGAGGCAACCGAAACCAGCCAACGAACAGGAAGCCGCGTAGCTTCGGCGTTCAATATTCAAGTGGGCCATGCTGAAAACTCAACACAATTCGAGTTTGTTGGTTCTCCTGCTATAAAGTTGGAAAGTGCCTAAAATATGGATTATGCCCGCACCCGATGAGAGTTACTGTCATGAGAATCATTCGATCAGTCGCATTTCTGGCGTTCCCGTTAACCCTGATGATTGGGACCAAGCTCGGTGCGCAGCCGCTTGATTTTCCAGATATTCGATCCGTTGAAACGGATCTCGTCTCGCCAGCCATGGTCGTCGCTGAACCTGCGGCTGGCCGACGCGTTCGACATAGTATTCACGGTTGGAATGCCAACACTGTCTATCATTCGCTTTATTTGCCGAGCGATTGGACCTCCGAATCCAAGTTTCCCGTGATTGTTGAATTCTCCGGCAACGGTGGATATCAGAACGCTTTCGGCGATACCAGTAGCGGTCGCCCTGAGGGGAGTTGCCTCGGATTTGGCTTGTCGGCAGGAAAGGGCGCCATTTGGCTTTGCTTACCGTGTCTCAACGCAGCAGGGGCCGACATCGCAGCCACGTGGTGGGGTGACGCACCGGACTATGATCCTAAATCCACTCTGGACTATTTGCATGCGGCAGTTGACGATGCGTGCCAGAACTTCGGTGGCGATCCCTCACGACTCATACTCTGTGGCTTCTCACGAGGTTCGATTGCTTGCAACTTTCTCGGACTGCATGATGATAGGACGGCAAAACTATGGCGGGCCTTTGTGCCGTACAGTCATTACGACGGAGTGCGTCATTGGCCCTACCCAAATAGCGACGCGGTCGCAGCGGTTCGACGTCTCGAGCGACTAAAACACCGATCGCAGTTTATCTGTGGAGAGGCAAACCAAGTCGATGAATCTCGCCGCTTTATAGAACAGCATGCACCGAGTGCGAATCTGACCTTCGCCTCAACAGGCTTTCGCAATCATAGCGACGCGTGGATTCTCAGGCCCAGCAAGGCTCGGCAGTCACTGCGAACATGGATGCAAGCCGTCTTGATCCATCAGTACCCCGCCCAGATCGCGTATCCGGATCGATCGCAATTGCTTTTGGTTCGGGACACTGAGGGCAACGAACGCCCGGTCAAAACGAAAGCCGATTGGGCCGAGAGAGTATCGCACTTGCGAGCCAGCATGCAGCTTGTGATGGGACAATTGCCCGACTCGTCGCGCCGCGTCCCACTGAACCTGCAAGTCGTTTCAGAAGAATCGTTATCCAAGTACCGACGGCAGAAGATTTGGTTTACCCCTGAGCCAGACGATCGCGTACCCGCATGGTTGCTGATTCCGAATGTACTGAGCGAGAACACCAAGGCTCCTGCTATGCTGTGCCTCCACCAGACGACGAACATCGGCAAGGATGAACCCGCTGGCTTGGGTGGAAGTCCTTCGTTGCATTACGCGCATGAGCTTGCAGAGCGAGGCTTTGTCTGCATCGTCCCAGACTACCCGTCCTTTGGCGAATATGCATTTGACTTCAAAACAAACGGCGCTCGATACGCAAGCGGCTCGATGAAAGCCATCTGGAACAACATTCGAGCAGTCGATGTACTCGAGTCCCTGCCGCAAGTGGATAAAAACCGAATTGGAACCATCGGTCATTCGCTCGGAGGACACAATAGTCTCTTTACGGCCGTTTTTGACGAACGCCTGAGATCGGTCGTAACGAGCTGTGGCTTCACACCGTTTCACGACTACTACAACGGCAAGCTGGTTGGTTGGACCAGCGATCGCTACATGCCTCGCATTCGCGACGAGTACGACAACGATGCAGATCGCGTTCCGTTCGACTTCTACGAAATCCTGGCATCCATAGCGCCACGATCTGTCTATTCCAACTCGCCCATCCGAGACAGCAATTTCGATGTTGGTGGAGTTCGAAAGGCATTTGCTCAGGCCGAGAAAGTCTACGCATTGTTTGAGGCGTCGCCCGCGAACTCAAAGCGCCTCACGCTTTCGACACCCGACGCACCGCATGATTTTCCTAAACAGGAACGCAATGCAGCCTACGAATGGCTAAGTCGATTACCGTAAAACGGCTGCTTGTATGTTCGGAGGCCTAAATCGGCATCGGGTAATTTAAGGTACGTCGCTTGGGCGGACAGTCTCGCCGTTGGCTCGACGTAAAACGAGGCACAAGGTGAAAGGAGGCTGGACGTGAAACTAGGCAGGGCACAAGCGGTTTGATGTGCTAACGCGTTTCATCAAAAGTGCTCTTTTGCCTCAAGAGGTGATGATAATGTTGGGCAAACCGATGCGCTTCGTCGCGAACATACTGCAATAGTCGCAACGCAAACGACTCGCGGCCGAGTCGAATCGGTTCGCTTTCCCCAGGCCGATAGATCTCTTCCTCTTTCTTGGCAAGCGAGACCATCACTGGCGGCTCGATATCTTGGTCTCGGAACGCTGCCAACGCCGCGTTCAATTGCCCTTTGCCTCCGTCGATCATGAGCAGATCTGGAAAGGCCTCTTGCTCATCACTCAATTTCCTAAATCGACGCGAGATCACTTCGTGGATACTCCGGAAATCGTCGATGCCCTTGACTTCTTGAATGCGATAGCGGCGATACCCTGGCTTGAATGGCAAACCGTCCAAGAACTGCACCAAGGAAGCGACCGTGTTACTGCCACCCAAGTGTGCGATATCAACCCCTTCGATCACTCTCGGCTCCTTGTCCATTCCAAGCACTTTCTTCAGCGCTCGCATCCCCTTCTTCGGATCGATATAAAAAACCTCGGGCTGTGCATGCACATCGATTTCGCCTCGATCGCCTAAGTTCTCAAGCAACTGAATCTCATCGCGAAGACGTGCCGCTTTTTCGAAATCCAGTTTGGACGACGCCTCCAACATTTCCTGACGCATCTGTTTGACAAGTCGATCGCTGCCCCCCTCCAAGAATGTTTGAAGTCGACGAATGTCGCGTCGATAGTCGCTCTTGCTAATGCGTTTGTTGCAAGGAGCCGTGCACTGTTTGATAGAGGCTAAGAGGCAAGGGCGAAACCACTCCCATCTCGGGTCGTTCTCTTCGATGTCGAGGGAACATGTCCTGAATTGAAAGACCCGCTGCATGACTTGAAGCGCCCCTCGCAATTGGCCGGCACTGGTGAACGGACCATACAATTTGGCCCCTTTCGCTTTCGGCGTGCGCGTCACCTCGACACGGGGAAAATCCTCATGCGTTGTGATCATCAGGTACGGAAAGGTTTTATCGTCCTTAAGGTCCTTGTTGTGCCGCGGCTGAATATCCTTGATCAGCCGACTCTCGGTCAACAACGCATCAACTTCGCTGCTGCACAACATGAAGTCGATGTCGGCGATCTCATGGACCCAGTCAGCTGTTCGAATCTCTTGTGCCGCCGCCGCCAGGAAATAACTGCCAGCACGCGATCGCAGGTTCTTTGCTTTGCCAACATAAATCACCACTCCAGAAGCGTCTTTCATCAAATAGACGCCGGGTGATTGCGGAAACTCTCGAACCTTTTCTGCAGATCGGCGAAATCCTAGATTGCCACTGAGGAGGGCATCTATACGTTGTTGGATTTCAGGAGTGGCGTCCGCAAGATGTTCGTCAGGCTCGGCGACAGTAACTTCTAGTTCGAGCTCGTCCTCTTCGTCGATTTCCGTCCTTTCGATCTCGCTCATGTTTAACCCGCGAAGCGGTGGCCGTTTGGGTGCTAGTAACCACGGGAACTAAACTGATCGCAATGTTTAACCTGCGACGCGGCGGGCGGCCACTAGCTTGAGTGCGTTCGGCGTGCTTTATTGAACCCAATACCTAGCGGATGCAAAAGATCGCTAGGACTAAAAAAGTTCAACCAACAAGTTCGCAACCGCGCCGTTTAGTCTAGGACTACGGTTGGAAACCTGGAAATGCACCCTGGCCTGGGAATCCACCACCCGGACCTTGGAATCCACCAGGGGCTCCGGCACCGGCAGCCGATTTGGGTTGAACCAATTCAGCCAAGGAGATGCGGAGCTTCTTGTATTCGGATTCGTTGATGACATAGTACCAGTCCGCAAAGCGACCGTTGAGTTCGGCGACTTTCTTCTTGGCCTTCTGCAATTTCTCGTCGCGATCATCGATCTTGCGTTTGTTCTCTTTGGTGATCCGCTCTCGAGCCGCTTCCAATCGTTCCTTCCATTCCTCCTCAGTTGGTTCGGCATTCGCCGCTGGGACTTCAGGCTTTGCAGGTGCTTCGGCTTTCTTCGTATCGTCTTGCGGCTCTTGAAAAGCGACCATACGTCCAACCGGCACGCCACTCAGGACCGAAGCCGAGGCTGGTTTTTCAGCGGCTGGTTTCTCAGCAACTGGCTTTTCACTAGTAGCGGGCACATCGGAGTTGGCGGCAGTTGGTGGATCAGCGGGCTTGTCGTCAGCTGGCTTCTCCGTCGCGGGTTTGTCACTCGCTGGTTCCGCTGGTTTATCTGCCGGTGCTGTTTCAACCGGCTTCGCCTCCGTTGCGGATTCGATAACTGGCAGGTCTGCAGGCTTTTGCTTCATACGTTCGATCTGCTTGAGCTCTTCGACCGTTTCAGGCAATCGCTCAAGTTCAGGCATAGGAAACTTGGATTCGTCTACGCGGGCCGTAACCAACATGAATCGGTTGAAGGAAACGGTTTCCTCCGCTTTTGTCTCGTCCTTTGCATCAGGAGCATCGGCCGCGTTGATCTCGGCTCCAGCAGAATTTCCAAATCGTAAAACGTATTGGACTCCGTCCTTCTGAGTAACGACAAGCTCCCCACTCTTGGCTAAGAAGTCGATACTATCGCCAGTCGATTGGGTTGGGTTGGGGTAGAAACCACGACGTTGAAGCGAAGTCAAAGACTCGGTGTTCTTCAGTAGGTTGCTGTCCCCCTTTAAGTCGGCTGCAAGACCAGCTGGTTTTTTTAGAACGTCTGCTATCTTCAAATTGTCGAGTGTGT
>JANMNR010000273.1:0-4806 GCA_031368325.1 Pirellula sp. | reverse complement strand
GTAGACGCCATCGCGGTCTCGGTCTTGCGCGGATCGATGACGATCAATGCTGGATTGTACTTATTGCGCAGTACACGCTGCCACAGAATGGGGTGCCCAATACAAGGATTGGCTCCGATAAAAACCAGTGCATCGGATTGTTCCAAGTCGGCATAGGTAAAAGGTGGCGCATCAAAGCCGAAGGATTGTTTGTAAGCAACTACGGACGTCGCCATACATTGACGGGTATTTCCGTCTCCATGCAGCATCCCCATTCCGAATTTCGCCAGCGATCCCAAAAACGCCATCTCTTCGGTTGGAATTTGCCCAGTGCTGATGAAAGCGACGGAGTCATTCCCGTGTTGGCTTTGGATGTTCTTGAATTTATCGCAGAACAGTTGCACCGCTTCCGACCAATCGATATCGCGAACTGTACCATCTATACGATTGCGAACGACCGGGGTCGTCGCGCGGTCGTCCGATTTCAGGACCCTCAGTGCCTCCCAGCCCTTCGGACATGCCATCCCTAGATTGACTGGATACTCGACAGTAGGTGTTAGATTGATCGCTTGCCCATCTCGGATATGTATTTTGAGGCTACACCCGGTTGAGCAATAGCCGCATACCATGTTGGTGGTTGATTCGGGGACCATCGCGAGCGGCAACGCACCTAGCCCCCTTGTCTTCGGTTCCAATCGCAACTGTTCGGCCAACGGACCGGTCTTCTGAACAAGTGTTGGAATCATGTACTTGCTCCTGGCATTCTTCGGTAGACGACGGACGCGAAGTAGAGCCATCGGTGTAAAAGCTGAGCTGAAAGACAAACGGCAACCGTCATCAACTTGAAATGGAGAAGCTCATTTTTGGGGCCTGCAACCATTATGCAGATCGCGATAACGATGGATAGGAAGTGCAAGAACCAAAGAACAGACCATGCCTTTGCAAGATCCTTGCGGAGAACACGCCCGCTGCGTACCGAAAAATTGTCCCACCGGGCATTCAACGCGTTGCCTCGTCGATAGTCGATCAGCTTTGGCATCGAAGCCGCGACCGAGCATAGTACGCCCAACAGCAGTACTCCACTCGGCAGTCCGTCAAGAGTTTCAAATGAACCAATAAGTCCTAACCCAACCATCGAAAGAACAAAATCCCAACTCGTCCTTCGATACCCCCAAAGCTCTCTCCGGGTTGCTATGTAGATCATGCCCGTACATAGCACTGCCGTCACTCCCACCAATGCAACTATGGTGTCCGCATAGCGTATGCTGCTGATATATGCGTTATCGCCCGAGTAGTACCGCAATCCGATAGCCGCCGTCGCCACGCTCATAAACACTCCAAACGCAATCGCTTCCCTGCTCAGCCAGCTCGTCCGCCAACCTAGGAACGCTCGATAAGCCAACCATGGCCGCCCTAGATGGAGCAACGCAGCATGTACTCCCACAACTCCGATTCCAGTTGCCATCGACGGAGCATACAAGCTGGCCTTGGCTAATCCCATCCACTGAATCGAGGCAAAAACGACCCATATCCCGACTGACGCTTGGGTCAAGACGATCATCACCACAAGCGGCAAATGTCCATCATGAGCTTTGTCCGATGTCGATTCGCTTGAAACCAGTGAGTCGGTCCCCTGATTGTCGTTCCATTCCGTTCGCTTGGAAATATAACGTGTCGTCGGCTTTGTGATTTGACTTGGCGGCGCAGTCGGAAGAAGCGAAGCTCCGGCATTCGTGGCTGTCGTTTCGGCCATGGTCAGATGTACATCGACTATTGCAATTCGAATCGCTTGATTCGGGCATGCTTGCACGCAGGCAGGCGCCTCGTCAACGGCAAGTCGTTGCGAGCACATGTCGCATTTGCGGACGATTCCAAGCGTACTGCTGTACTGTGGAACTTCATAGGGGCACATCATCGTGCAGTATTTGCATCCAAAGCACTGGTCATCCAAATGCCGAACAATTCCCGTAAGTGGGTCTTTCTCGTAGGCTTGAACTGGACAACCGTTCAAACAACCTGGATCTATACAATGGTGACATGCCGTCGTTACGTGTTGAACAATAGGTAGTGATGAAATGCTCTGACTCGATAACGCTCCGACCTTTCGCCAAGTTTCCGATTCCTCAAGACCGTTCAACGTATGACAAGCGACGACACATGCCTTGCATCCGCTGCAAGCGTCCAAATCAACTTCAAAACCATACTGCTGACCGCTCTTGAGTGGAGTCGCAGGCATCAATGCATGGTAAGCCGACACAGCCGCCGATTGAGACTCGTGCCAATTCGAAAAATGATCGACCGCGCTCAACTCCCCTTGCTCTTGAAGTAGCAATTGTAGGAGGTTAGTGGTTGAGGTTGGTACGATAGACAAGGACATGAATTAAAGTTTTCTCGAATTGGTTTAGGACGAATGCTATTAAGGCGACTTCAGTCGTTTTTGCGTTGAGTTGTTTGCTACGCTACTCGTTCCGCTGGGTGTTCCAAAAAGCTAATCACCTCGTCGCGATAGTCCATGTACTCGGCCGTCTCCATTACCGTTTCCCGCTTACGCGGTCTCTCAAATGGAATAGTGAGAACTTCGCCGATTGTCGCTGCTGGCCCGTTGGTCATCATAACGATGCGATCGCTGAGCATGACCGCTTCGTCGACATCGTGAGTCACCATCATGGTCGTGGTTTGATTCGTGCTCCAAACCTCCAGCAAGACATCTTGCAATTCGATCCGAGTCAATGAATCCAACATGCCAAAAGGTTCGTCGAGCAGGAGCATCTTGGGTTTCAATGCGAAAGCTCTAGCGATACCGACTCGCTGTTGCATACCCTGGCTTAACTCTGCCGGCTTCTTGTTAGCAGCTTTACCCAGCCCAACTCGCTTTAGCCAATCATTCGCAATATCCCAGCGCTGTGCGCTGGTCGCTTTGGGTTGTACTTGCTCAAGTCCCAGAGTCACGTTTTCGAGCGCGGTGAGCCAAGGGAGCAGATTGGGCGACTGAAAGACAACGGCTCGATCTGGGCCAGCTCCGACTATTTCATGGTTATCGAGGACCATTCCTCCGCCGTTGAGTTCGTGCAACCCAGCGACCATAGAAAGTACAGTACTCTTGCCGCAACCACTGTGTCCAATGATCGACACGAACTCCCCCTCTGCCATATTTAGAGTGAAGTCACGAACAGCAAGGAATAATCCACTGTCCGTCTTAAACTCTTTGCGAAGTCGCCAGCACTCAAGGAATTTTTTTCGCATAGAAACGTGTGAGGCCATCCGATTAAGTGATTACGATACGAGGGTTGTGAATAACCTGTACGACGGACTTCCAGTCCGACGGAGCCAACGTTGGCGACGGACACGGAATCCGTCGTACCCAAAATACTAGTTGTGACAAGGTACTGGATTGGTGTTGTCGCCAAGTTCTGCGCCATCTTCGAACGATTCTCGCCGCGCCTTCAAAAGCAATTGAACTATGGCTTTTTTGAGAGGCTTGTAGGAAGGATGGTGCGCCACCGATTCGCGAGTTCGCGGCCTATCGATTTCGACAGCGAATGGCTCGCCGAGTGTCGCACCTTCGCGATTGCCAGGCAAAAGCGGGATGACTCGGTCGGCCATCAGTATTGCCTCATCGACATCATTCGTGATTAAGACAACCGTTCGACGGTCTCGCTCCCAGATACTCGTAATCTCACTTTGAAGCGTTGCGCGTGTTAATGCATCAAGCGCAGAGAGTGGCTCGTCCATCAAAAGCACCCTTGGCTGCGTAGCCAAGGTCCGGGCTAAGGACACGCGTTGACGCATTCCGCCGGAGAGTTCGCTCGGCGTCTTGTTCGCAGCATGCGAGAGTTTGACCATGCGGATGTATTTTTCGCAGTGTGCCGTTTGTTCGACATACGTAAGGTTGGGCAGAACCTGCTCCACTGCAAAGCGTATATTGTCTTGAACTGTTAACCATGGGAGTAGCGAGTAGTTCTGAAAAACCACCCCGCGATCCGGTCCGGGGTGCTTGACTGTTTCGCCATGCATGAGAACTTGTCCTGAGTCGGGTGTTCGCAGGCCAGCAAGCGCGGAAATCAAAGTCGTTTTGCCGGTTCCCGAATATCCTACAATCGCGACGAACTCACCTTCATTGACGGACAAGTTCATGTCGCGGAGGACCTCAGTTCGCATGGGACCTTTGCCATACCCCTTCGACACATTGCGCAACTCAAGCAGCGGCATCGGAAGCCTCTTTCTGGATCAAGGTGGAAACGGACTCGCTACCTGAGAATGAAGTGCAGGGTTGAAATCGCAGTTTCTGAATCGTTCGCATGACTAGTGAAGGGCAGCTCAAGATCAGTGTCGAGTTCTTTTCGATGACATTCATCAAGCGATCCAAAATAAAGCCGACGAGACCAATCACGATTACCGCCGCAATCATTGGCCCGTAGGTACTGGATTGGTACTGGATGTTTACGAAGGCACCAATTCCACTCTTGCCCGACAACATTTCCGCGGCCACGATAACCAACCATGCAATTCCGAGACTCAATCGAAACCCAGTGAACATGTACGGAATTGTTGCAGGCAGTAGAATTCTGGAAAACAACTTAAACGACGAGAGCCTCAGAACTTTCGCAACGTTGAGGTAATCCTGTGGAATAGCGCGAACACCCACTGCAGTATTGAGGATCGTTGGCCAGATGGAGCACATAGCAATCGTAAAAATACACTGCAATTGCGTGGCGTCTATCTCCTTGTTGTGCCGTCGGATTGCTATGACGATCAGGCCAGCGAGCGGGAACCATGCGAGCGGAGAGATGGGTCGAAGAATCTGAAAGATAGGGTCAAACATTCGTG
>JANMNR010000267.1:0-23178 GCA_031368325.1 Pirellula sp. | reverse complement strand
GATGGTAAGCACCATAAAGAATCGGTCTTGCCAAATCGTTGAATCCAGCATCAAGATGATAAAACGTATTCTCTCCCATGCCCTTCACGGCCCGAATCTCGGCGATTAGATAACCACTTTCAGCGACCAGGTATCGCCCCGGTTCGATCTCCAAATGAAGCGAATGCCCAAAAGCGTTTTCAAGCCGTTTGCGAGTCGCATCCCAGAGTGTGAAATACTGATCCAAGTCGACATACGTTTGCCCAACACGGTAGGGAACCGGTAATCCGCCACCCGCACTAATCGTCGTCAATGTACGTCCGACTTGGAGAGCGATCGACTCGAGTGCTGTGCATACTTGGGATAGGTGTTCCAAGTCGGTCCCGGATCCGATATGCATGTGCAATCCGGTGACGGCGACATTGTACAAGTCCGCTCGCCTGAGGCAGTCCACTACATCCTCATGCCAAATCCCGTGTTTGGATTGAGGACCGCCCGTATTTGTTTTCTGACTATGTCCATGTCCAAAGCCAGGATTGATTCGCAAAGTTACGCTGGCGCCCGGCATAACTGCGCCCAATTGCTCAATCATGTCAGGCGAACCGCAGTTGACATGCAGCCCAAGCTCCTTGACCAACGCCAGTGCTTCGCGATCGAACACATCTGCCGTGAAAACAATGCCACTCGGATCAAAGCCGGCGGCCAACGCTCGTTTTACTTCTCCGACGCTGACAGCATCCACCACGACACCCAGTTCCTTCAATCGGTTCAAGATCCCAATGTTGGAACAGGCCTTCTGTGCGTATCGAACAACATCAAAGGACGCCAGATCTCGAACCCTTTCTTCGATTACGGCCATGTCGTAAACGTAAGTTGGAGTGCCAAACTTGCTGACGATCTCACTAACGGGGATTCCAGAGATTTCACTGCGTATGGTTTCAAAGGTCTGGTTCGCGATTGGCATGTCTTAAGCGATTTGAGTTGAGGGAAAGTGAATGAAAAGAACGCGTGGACTTCGGAAAGCCGGTTACTGACTCTGTTTCTTTGCTCGAACAGATCTCGAATACTTCTCGAGGAATTTTCTTTCTTTGGACGTCAAGGAATCTTGTCCATTCTCGTGAATCTTCGCAAGGATTCGATCCGCTTCGTCCGCTTCATTACCTACGGACCTGGACGAATCGCTGTGGAGCTTCAATTTTGGCCCAATCAGCCTGCGAAGTCCCCGTCGCCATGTCCCCCGAAGATTTCCAAGGAACCCAAAATTGAGTCGAAGAAAAAAATACGCGACTGCACACAAGATGCCCGTTAAGTGCACGTCCGTCGCAACCCCAGAGGACGGATTCGACGCAAGATTCATCAAAACGAGTAATATCCCCAAGACCCACGCTGGCATTGGAAAAACCAAAAACGCGACGCGTGCTTGTGGAAAATTGAAAACAAAAAGCATTGAAATGCAAATCACTGCACCTGAAGCTCCCAACATGCCGCCCGTGGTCTGAAAGATCGATGCCTTGATCAACCAAACTACACCGCACAGCAACATTGAAATCAAATAGATTCGGTAGAATTCACTCCGTCCATAATGCGACTCAACGGTCCTACCCAGAAAGTAGAGACCGACCATATTCATAATCAAATGAAAAGGAATAGGAGTCAGTGCATCGTGGCAAAACCCGTAAGTGAAGGTGTGCCACCAAAGATAGGGGTGCTGCACATCTCCAGCAGAAAGCATTAAGAAGCTGTTGACTGCCCCTTGATCGTTTGGAACAAAGCTATTCCTCAGGAAAATGTTGGCAATAAAAACGGCTACGTTAATAATGATCAACGTGCTGACAGCTGACCTCTGATCCCAATTGGGACGTAGGTCAAGTTCGTTTTCGTCTCGATAATAGCTTCGTTCGTAGATTCCCATCTACATCAACTTATCCGACTTGTTCACTCTTGAGAATCTGGATTTTCTAAAGTCGGAGGGCGGGTTGGCAGGTTGACTTTACCGGTTCGCTCATTTTTCGCGCTTTCCTCGTCCACTGTCACCGCTTGCTTTACTTCCGACGGGATAACAGCAGGCTGCTCATTCGCGTTTGGTTCCGATTTAGGACTCGGTGTTGCATTGGCTGGCGGATCCACTGACTTAGTCTGTGGCTCGACAACTGGCACAACTTCGCCTCGACTCTCAGCATCCAGTATAACGCGAGCCCTCGCATTCAGCTTTTCGAGCATCGCAGCCGCTTGCACAGCTTTTTCTGGGTCGTCCTTCTCCAAGCGATACTGCAAAAACTCGTACAAGACAAATCGCTCGTCGATTTCGTCATCCAATAGACCTTTATATCGCTTCAGTGCCTTCATGACGTCGTCTCCAACTTCATCCGAAATCATGGATGGGAAGCGACTGAAAACCTCTGCCCAACTTTGCCAAGCCTTTTCATATAGTTCAAGTGCCCCACCCGGTCCACCAATATTTGCGCTGTTGATTTGCTGATCCGCTTCGAACAAAAGACGTCGAGCCCCAAGCATATCTTCGCGCTGCTCCGCCTTGGCTCGAAGCTCCCAATATTCGTAGTTGACTTGGCTTCTGTAGGACTGCACCTCACGAATGAAGTCCTTCTCAAAGACAATCTTGCGGCCCAACTCTACACCGATCAACTGTTGGCTGGGTGGCAGCATCGCAGAAATCTGCTGAACGCTCGGCGAGATTCTTCGGACAACGTCGTAATAGATCTGGTTTTCCGATTCGGAACGGTCGCTTTCTGGCTTATACAGTACTTTCAGCATTTCGCTTGGGATCCCTTTACGGAGAATGTCTTCAGCCTTCTTTTTGGCCTCGCTAACCAAGAGATCAAACTCCTTCTGCATCGCTTCGATTTTTTCGATCGCGAACTTGTCACTCAGAAGAGTAAGGTCCGCTTTTTGGCGGAATTGATAAAGAGACTTTGTTCCAAAGGTCGCCCAATCTGCTCCCGCTTGCTTCCAAGCGAAACCTGCTCTAGCATCCAAAATGCCCTCGGACTGGATAGCTTCGGCGTAATACATTTCCCAAAGCGGTCCGTAAGATAAAAGCAGGTGGGGAGACTTTTTGATCGGAGCCCCCGCCTCATAAAGCGATACCGCTTGCTCAAACCACAGCTTCCCTGTCAACCAGTTGTCCGGTTTTTGATCGTAGCCCAACGCGGTCGATTCGATTCCCGTTAGTCCTTGGTCTCTGAAATACCGATGAAACTCGGAATCCTTGCCATAGAGCGCACGATACTGCACATGCTCGTCGGCCTTCCCAAGCTTCTGGCCAACATAATGCCCGAGATCATACTGGAGAATAGGCTTTCTATCGTTGTATTTGGTTCCTCGAATGAGATAGTCAATCCCTTTCTTAATCCACTCGTAACGTTGGCGATAGTCTTCAAACTCGGGAGCGACGTTGTAACTCAAGTTGTGTGCTTGGTGCTGCCAAACACTAATGAAGTGGGGCTGAAGCAAAGCTATCTGGTTCAAAGTCGCTGAAAATCGGTCGAAGTATTTTTCCTCTTTATAGTAGTCCGCTCGCAGCCAAAGAACCGTGGACGCAATCCCCTTTAGACCGAGGGTTGCTAAACGCATACTCTCACTGGTGGGATCAAGCTTTCCAAGATTAGCTTGCCCCATCTTGTACTTCGTCCGAAGTTGACCGATCATCCCGTTGCTGGGTCTGCCCAATGCGAACAAAGGACCGAGCAAAAGTACAATTGCCGCGACATAAGCAATCTTTCGAAACAAACTGTTTTTGTTCATGCTGCCATCTCGCGAGTCTTTAAGAAGAAGTAACTAATTATTCCGGTCAATAAAAAGTATCCAAAACAAATGGTGAGGTGACGGGACAATAAGCCGCCAAACAAATTTACGCCATACGCCACGAAGTCGGCCGTACCAAGCTGGATAAAATTGGGGATCGCTTGAGAAAGCGTCTGCACGCTGATGAGAATCGATTTGTCGATGAACTTGATCGACTTCTCAAGTGCCACATTTCCAAGATCGAGTTCCGTTCCAGATCCGCTCTGCAAAGGTATCCGAATACAAGCCTCAATCGGACCTCCGCCCTCGTTTGTTCCCTTGACAATGTCATCAATAAAGAAGCCAAAAAAGCCTAGTACGATGATCGACACGGTCGCAATGATGGCAACTGGGCCAGACAAAAAGGTCGAGAACATCACCCCAAAGCAAATCACGATCACCATCTGCAACCAGATACTGATGTAACCCTTGACGAAGTTCCACCAAAATGGCATCGGCCTAGCTCGAAAATAAAAATCGGCAGATGCCATTCCAAGATACTGGCTCCTATCTTGGCATCGAATCATTACTTCGAACTTTCCGTCCGGTGCTATGTCCTTAAAAAAATCCAATTCCGCGGGCTGCTCGTTTCGGAACCCCTTTAAATCCGTAAGCGGAATCGATTTCTGATCAACTTGAAACTCCTTGACCTTGAATGGAAATCGTTCACTGACCACCGACCCGTCCATACTTCGAAAAACCACAACACCACCAACGGGAGTGACAATATCTCCCTTGTACGTTCGGAAAGCCGAAATGGTCATGTCGTACGTTAACTCGGTATCAAAGCTTTCGGGGCGCACACCCTTAAAAGTCCAAATCGCACTCGAAAGAGAATCTCCCTCAATATACTTTTGGTACTCAGACATGTAGCCAACGTTCAATCCAGCGTTCTCTTCGCCGTCTCGCCCGGTAAATCGCAGCGAACCGTAAATTGGCACTCGGGCCTCTAGATCCCCGATTGAATCACCCACTACGATCTTGTCGCCAACTTTTGTGACGATGTGCTTGTGGCCCTTTGTTTCGTTTGTATAACCCTCGCCTGACTCGTCTAACGTAAAAGTGTGCGAGTGGGCATGCTGGATAGAAGTTTCCCCGGTGCGGCCGTCTGACGATATGCCCATCGCCTCATGACGGTGATCGACACCGCGAACAACGAATTGATAACTCATTGCCCCCAGCAACAGCAAAATCATTGTCCCAACCGCTGTGAATCCGAGCACTCGCCCGAGAAACAACTCGGTTGGGCGTACTGGTTTGGTCACAATCGTGTAGATGATCTTACTCTTTATGTCACTCGGAAGACTGAAGCAACTCAGGAATAGACCGAGCAAGATCACCATGTAGTTCGTCGTCGTCAGAACAAACGAAATGTAGAGCCTCGCTGGGTATTGTGCTTGCGGGTCCAAATACCAGCCGGCAAACATGATTGCCACGATAAAAACAGCAACCACAACCAACACTTTCTTCCGAATCGCCTCCTTAATGGCCAAGCGAGCGATAGCGCCTATCCGTCGAAAGGAAGTCCCAGGAAGGTCAACAATGAACAATTCACGAATCAACTTCGAAACTTGCAGGAATCCCTCGGTCGGTCCGTGCTTGAGCAACGCAATAACAAAACCAACAACAAAGCCGACAAAAGCCAAAATCAAAACCAATAGAAAACCTTGGAGGAGAGCGTAACGCTCGATCAACCACTCAAAGTAAGTCCAAAATTGTTCTGGTGATAAACGCATTTTTGCTAAATTTGCCTTTCAACGATCGCGGATTTCCAAATGACAGGGAGGATGCTTTTCACAGATTAAGCACCGCTACCGCGACGACCTGGACGTTGATCGCTCTCGCGAACAATATCTAGGAACAGCTCTTCCATTGTTGTCGTCGGATTGTCCATCCGAAGCATCTCACCGCTTGACCGAGCAATCAATTCCTTGATCTCAAGCTTTGTCTTTTCATCCAAGCCTTTGGCATGAATCTGCGTGACGTCTTGCACTTTCAGAAGGCTGTCCACACGTCCTAATTCCTTCAATTCACCCTGATGCAAGATAGCTACGCGATCGCAAACATCCTGAACGTCAGCCAATTGGTGCGAGCAAAGCAGAATCGTCTTACCCTGCTCTCGAAGCCGCAAAATCAAATCCTTCATTTCGCGGGTTCCAATCGGATCCAACCCAGTCGTGGGTTCATCAAGAACCAAAAACTCTGGTTCATTGATCAACGCTTGGGCCAAGCCGATTCGGCGTGTCATTCCCTTGGAGTACTCTTTGAGCTGCCGACGCCTTGCGCGTTGCAGACCAACCATTTGAATGAGCTCCTCAGCTCGCTCACGCCGCACGCTGGCTGGCATATCAAACAATCGGCCGTAAAAATCGAGCGTTTCTTCGGCGTTCAAGAATTTGTAGAGATAGGATTCCTCGGGCAAATAGCCGATTCTCTCATTCTTGGCCACATCGGTCGCGTCCTTGCCGAAAACAAAAGCACGGCCAGATGTCGGAAAAAGCAGCCCCAACATCAATTTGATGGTTGTGGATTTCCCTGAACCGTTGGGTCCTAAAAGCCCAAAAATCTCCCCTCGCCGCACTTCAATATCGAGCGACTTCAACGCATTTACCTTCTTGCGCCCCCAAAAATCCCGGTAGATCTTTCCCAGGTTCCGAGTTTCCACAATAACATTCGTCGGATCCGTTGCTGTCACGGAAGTAGTCGTGGGTGCCGTTGTCGTTGCCATAAGTTTGTTCGGTTAAGCTTGCAGTGGACCAAAATAGCGGTCGCGGAGTTGCAAAAAATTTAGGTAAGATGAGAAAATCGTGGTTGCGTTTGGGACGCCAAGTGCCTTTCCCCAAGCCATTCTGCGGCTGTTACGCCCCTTTTAGCCCGTCGGTTCAATGCAAACCATGACAGACATGGGCAAAATGCCGACAACTCGCAACACCTTCGAGCACTATAAATCCGAAACATTCCTTCGGCAAGCGACTCTACCCCTCGCACAACCCACTTGTCTCCAAATAAACTATCTGGCCGAGGGGCAACCCGCTCCTTTCCACCATCTCTTTTTACCCAACCGAAAAAGCTCGCGGAACCGATGGATCGGCTCGATCAAAACTACATCCATGCAATCCGATTCCTTTATGAACGGATAAACTACGAAAAGACTGTCGATCGCCCATACGATCAACGCACTTATCGCCTAGCTCGCATGGAGCATCTGCTGCAGCATCTTGGCAATCCGCATCTTGCCGCTCCCGTAATCCATGTGGCAGGAACTAAAGGTAAGGGGTCCGTTTCTTGGTTGATAGCTGAAACCCTTCGCCGTTCGGGTCGCCGAGTCGGGCTTTACACCTCTCCGCACCTCTTGCAAATCGAGGAGCGATTTTTGGTCGACGCCCAACCCTGCCTCCCCTCGGAGCTCGCACTTCATATCGAAAGCCTAAGAGCTGCCGAAGCACTCACCGCAAAATCCGAACACGGACCACCTACCTTCTTCGAAATGACGACCGCGCTCGCCTGGGCACTTTTCGCCTATCGAAAGACCGACGTTAATGTCATTGAGGTGGGGTTGGGCGGTCGGCTTGACAGCACCAATGTTTGCCAAAGCAACCTGTCGATCATCACCTCGATCAGCTACGACCATCAACAACAACTCGGCAACACCCTTTCCCTAATCGCCACTGAAAAAGCCGGTATCATCAAGCAGAACATTCCTGTCATTAGCGGTGCTCGCAATTGCGAAGCACAAGCGGTCATCCAAAAACGCTGCAAAACCATGGGAAGCGAACTATGGGAAATCGGGGTAGATTTCAACGCAGCCATTCGAACCAAGCATATATGGAGCCAGAACCACCGCGAGAGACTGCCGTTCGTCGCAAGTCGCATGGACTTTATCGCAAATAATCCCAACCTACCAATGACGAATATCGACGACTGCTCATTGAGGATGGCTGGCAAACATCAATCCGACAACGCCGCTCTAGCAATTGCAGCATGGTACCGACTCAATGGAGATGGCTGGTCGCTGCCCAAAACAGCTTTGCTGGATGCTCTTGCTCAAACCCAACTGAGTTGCCGAGTGGAATTGGTCAGCGACGAACCTGCGGTGGTGATCGACACCTCGCACAACGTCGCTTCCATTGAAGCTCTGACAGTTGCGTTGACTGATCACTTCGCTACCTCCAAGAAAACCATCGTGTTCGCTTGCTCTAAGGACAAGGAATACGAAAAGATGCTTGATTTGCTAATGCCATTCGCACATCGACTTATCGTAACCCAATTCCACAACAATCCCCGATCGGTCCCTGTGGAACGCCTCGAAGCACTAGCGCACGAAAAATCCGATTCCTTTAAGTCGGTGGAAATCTTATCCGCTCCATCGAGTAAGATCGCAGTGGAGCATGCGTTGCGGTCTGCAATCCCTGACGAGCTCATTTGCATTACAGGTTCCTTTTTCCTCGCTGCCGAGACAAGACCTTTGTTTCCTTGCTGTTCAGCAGAATAATCGGAAAGATACGAAACATGACGAACCAGCCATCCCAATCCGAGAATCATGCAGAATCAGGATTGCCTACTTCTGCAAAAGTGAATCAACGCCATATGCGCAATGCTGATGGAACCTGGAGCTTTGAATTATCTCGCGACGAGTGGTGCCACTTAAAACTCACCGATTCAGCGGGTAAAGCATACGCAGACGTTGCTGTTGTGCCGTTGTTTCCTGTTTCGGCAAGCAAACAATGGGTTTCCATAGTGAGCGCTGACGGCGAAGAGCTTGCGTGTCTCGATTCCATACAGGGACTCTCCGCAAGCAACGTTGCGCTGCTCGAGGAAGAACTCGCGATTCGCGAATTCGTCCCGATCATCGAAAAGGTCGTTCGAGTCTCAGGCATTATGGAGCCCTGCGAATGGTTCGTAGAAACCAACCATGGTCCAACGAGCTTCGTACTAAAGACCGAAGAGGATGTGCGACGGATATCGGCGAAAGCTGTCAGTATTACGGACGCCAACGGTATCCGGTACCGTGTGGAAGACATAAAAAAGCTCGACAGAAAATCGAGGGCCTTCGTCGAATGGTATGTTTAGAATCAGGCTTGGTAATCGAGCAATTCGTCAGTTAGCAAACCAATTGCGAAACTCAAGAAGAGTGTCGACTCACATAAAATCACAGATATCCTTGCCCCCGTTCGCAGCCGTCGCTCGTGTGTACCTAAAGCGAAAGAAGCACTAGCCGCTCCGCAGAAGTAGTGTTTGCGAATGGGATTTTGAAATGGGTGCCAGCGTGTACAATTCAGTTCCGCTCCACTCCGTTGGGAATCCTCCAGAATGTACAGTAAGCCAAAATGGGCGAGTTTAGTGCGAACAACGTCGAAGAAACGATTGATGAACTGCGCCGGCAATACAACGAACTTGCCGAATTGGCCGGCTCACTCGCTCACGAGATAAAGAACCCGCTTTCGGTCATTCATATGAATGCGGACCTTTTGTGCGAAGAAATGGAAGAAAGCCAATGGCCCGGACAACGACGCGCGATCGCTAAAGTCGACATGATTCGGCAACAATGCAATCGCCTAGACAATCTGCTGCGCGATTTCCTCCGCTTCGCCAGAATGCGGGATCTCGAGATGACCCCAGGTTCGCTGAACGATCAAATCGAAACGGTATTGAGGCTGTATCAGGCACATGCAGACCGGTCCATGATTCGGCTCCAAAAATATCTCGATCCAAACCTGCCCAACATTAAGCTGCATAGCGATTCAATGCAGGCGGCCTTGATCAATTTGGTCAAAAACGCCCTCGAAGCGATGCCCGACGGCGGGGAGCTCGTGGTTCGAACTTATGACGTTCCTGGTGGGGTCGCTATGGATATGATCGACACTGGAGGTGGCATGGACGAGACAACTGCCATGCGAATGTTTGAGCCCTTTTATTCAACCAAGCACGGGGGCTCCGGCTTAGGGTTGCCAACGGCTCGAAAAATCGTTGAGGCTCATGGGGGGCGTATCGCGGTCCAAAGCGAGGTTGGGCGAGGAACCAAATTCGTTCTCGAATTCCCGACTCCGATCCGTTTGGGCGGTTAGTTCAGCGACTATTTTCTTTCACGCTAAGCAGTTGGGGATTGGGTTCATCCGGCTTTGCGTTTAAAATCGCCCTGCCGCGGTTAGCTTTTTCTCTAGCCGCATAGTTCCTTTGAAAGTGGATTTTTGAATGTCGGATCGAAAGGGAAGCGCCTTCGCCGGGGTCGGCGTTGCGATTGTTACACCATTTACTGATGGCAAACTTGACGTCGCGAGACTCAAAACACAGATTGAATTCCAAATCTTGTCTGGCACGCATTTTTTGGTGCCAGTCGGAACGACAGGAGAATCCCCAACTTTGACGCATGATGAGCATGAGCGAGTCATTAGCGAAGTGATCCAACTTGCCGCCGGACGATGCAAGGTCATGGCGGGTACAGGCTCGAATTGCACATCCGAAGCGCTCCGACTAACCCGCTGGGCAGAAAAAGAAGGAGCCGATGCGTCGTTGCAAGTTGCACCCTACTACAACAAGCCCACACAGCAGGGTTTTTACCAGCACTTCAAAGCGATTGCGGAGGAAATTGGAATCCCTCATTGCGTGTACAACATTCCGGGCCGATCCGCAAAAAACATTGAGCCAGAGACCATTGCCCGATTGGCTGAATTGAAAAACATAACGATGGTCAAGGAAGCGACGGGCTCCCTGGATCAATGCTCGCAAATCCTGAATTCTACAAACTTAACGGTGCTAAGCGGCGATGACTCTCTTACCCTGCCAATGATGAGTATTGGAGCTCAAGGGGTCATCTCGGTTGCTGCCAACATCGTGCCCAAGGATTTGATCGCGATGGTTGCTGCTGCTTCCGCGGGTGATTTCGCGACGGCTTCGAGATTGCATCATAAGTTGTTTCCGTTGTGCCGCGACATGCTCTCACTTGCCACGAACCCAATCCCGCTCAAGGGTGCAATGAAACTGCTCGGGCGAGATACTGGAGAATTGCGATTGCCCATGACTGAGCTTGAAGAGTTTGAGTTCGCAAAGCTTCGCAAAACGCTGACAACATATGGGCTCCTGTAACGCCCAGATATTCGCCCAGCTCGCCGAGGCGGCTTGCATCCATGCTTGGGAAAGCCATGCGGTTCGCATAGCCTCGATTGGCGATGCGAATGACCTCGCTGGCGTAGATGGCATACTCGACATTTATCGCGGTGCTAGATTGCGATCCGTGGACCAAGGGTGCGACACAGAGTCCTTGGTCCATTGTTACGGGGCTCTGCTGGGCACTTGGATTCAGAATCGATTGCAAGGTCGATGGATCGGATTGAATGAAGCCTTTGCCCCAAGAATGTTCGCCAAAGGGCTAATCCTTAGTCCGTTGGATGCGGTCAGGCGTAGACTGAGCCAGACAAACGCACCCGAGCTGAGTCAGTTGATGAGGCACTTGTCGGAGCGGATGACCAACGATACGGTTGAGAATGCGGCCGTCCTGAATATGGCGGCTTGGGAGAAACGGGCATCCGATCGGCGTTTTGCGAATCTCACGCCAAGGTTTATGAGTTGCGAACAAGCGACAGATGCCATTGACCCTTGGATTACGGCGGAGGGAACCTTGGTAAATCGCCGCGTACTCTGTCTTGCGGCGGGTGGTGGAACTCACGGACCGTTGTTTGCGTTTGCCGGCGCCGAGGTCGTCGTGGTTGACTTTAGTTTATCGCTCCTGCAAATCGATCAATCTATTGCCCAGCATCATGGACTAAGATTGCGGACCGTTCACGCGTCCACGGACGACCTGTCCGTCTTGGAACAGGCATCCTTTGACTTTGTGGTTCAACCGGTTAGTACCTGCTATGTTCAGAACCTGAGCTCGGTCTACGCGCAGGTGGCAAGGGTGTTGAGGTCCGGCGGGCTCTACGTATCACAGCACAAGTCTCCTGGCTCGCTTCAAGCCGAACTCCGCTCGAAGGAAAACGGTATCATGTTGCAAGTGCCGTGTATTAGCGGGAGGGCTGCGAATCCTGTTGCTGAGGATAGCGAGTTTCGAGAGCATGGCATGTCAGAAACAATTCACTCGATAGAGGATTTGATTGGTGGCCTCTGTCGCAGCGGCTTTGTGATTGAGGATGTTATCGAGCCACCGCATGCCGACGCGTGGGCCGCTGAGGGATCACCTGAGCATCGAGCGCAGTTCGTGCCACCTTACTTGAAGATCAGAGCGCGTCGCAAATGAGTCCATTTTAGATTCCAGTGTTAAAAGAGAACGAAGGAAAAACGAAATGATACGAGTTGGGTTGGTTGGCATCGGGTTCATGGGCTGGATTCATCAGCTCGCGTATCGCCGCAGCAAGAACGCAAAACTTGTTGCGTTCTGTTCTCGCGACAGCAAGAAACGCGAGGGCGATTGGCGAGGCATTCAGGGAAATTTTGGTCCGCCAGGCGACCATATTTCTCTCGAGGGAATCGAAGTGTTCGAGTCCTTGGAGCAAATGGTATGTTCGACAAACATCGATGTGATCGATATTTGTTTGCCGCCGCACTTGCATACTGCCGCAGCCACTTTGGCGATGGAGAATGGCAAGGATGTGTTTTGTGAGAAGCCACTAGCGTTGAACGCGGAGGACTGTTTTCAGCTCATTCAAACTGCTCAGCGAAAGCAGCGGATGGTGATGGTAGCTCATGTGTTGCCTTATATGGGTGCTTTTGCATTTGCGACCGAAGTGGTTACCAAAGGAACTTATGGCAAGCCGATTGGCGGTTACTTCAAACGTATCATTTCCGACCCGACTTGGATTCCGGACTTTTACGCAAAGGACAAGGTCGGCGGTCCGTTGGTAGATTTGCATGTTCACGATTTGCATTGGATTCAATTGCTTTTCGGTAAACCGAGAGGAGTTCATGTGGTTGGTCGGATGCATGGTGACGTCGCGAAGTTTGCGCATGTCGTTTATGACTTTGGCAAAGCGGGGCTGGCCGTTGCAAGTAGCTCAGGAGTGATTGACGGACCTGGACGGCCATTTACGCATGGCTTTGAGTTGCACCTGGAGAACGCCACACTACAGCATGAATTTGCAGCTTATGGCGATACGGCGGAGACGATGCCGCTCAAGATCGTAACTCGTGACGGGCAGGTGATACGGCCAGCGCTACCTGTAGGCGATGATGTTGATTCCTTTGTCGCGGAGATTGAGGATATGACCGAGAGTGTTCGGACGAGAAGGAATGCGCCGCGACTAGATGGCATGTTGGCGGCCCAGGCGGTCGAGCTTGCAATTACAATTCAAGAGCAGCTTGCTAGCCGACAGAGTTAATCGCCGTCGATTGGAGTGTAGAAGGATGTTCGCTTTACTCAAAACTTCAGCAGCCATAGCGATAGGGATTTTTGCGTGTGTCTGTGGCGTGCTCCATGCCATTCCGCAAGACCAAACACGCGACGATCCGGTTGTACGAGTCGAACGCAATGCTCAAGGTTTGTACCAGCTAGAGTCACCGCGATTGACTCTCATCAGTGACATTCCATTGGATGAGGAGCTCAAGAGCTGGCCGCGTTTGATTGAGCAAAGCCTAGAGCAATGGCAGCAATATCACGGTGTGGAGGCTGGGCGAATGAAGGGCTGGCACATTAAAGCATTCCTCATTGGCGATCGCCCGCGGCTTACCGAATTGGGTGTGCTGGATGGTTTACCGGATTTTGAGGAAGGGTATCAATACGGCGACCTGATCTATTTGCGAGAACAACCGACCGTCTACTATCGAAGGCACCTGCTTTTGCATGAAGCAACGCATTGGATTATGTGGAAGCTATATGGAGGAGGCGGTCCATCTTGGTTTATGGAGGGGATGGCCGACATGCATGGGACGCACTACTTGAACAACGGCGAACTAAAAATAGGTGTTATCCCCAGATCGATTGACCAAGTGGCTCGTTGGGGTCGGCTGCGCATGATTGACGAAACCCTCAACCGAGATCAAGCCCCGTCGATGACGGAGATTTTTGCATATGGCAACTCTAGAGAGGATCATGGTGTTCGGTATTCATGGAGCTGGGCTGCGACTGTTTTCTACACAAATCATCCAAAGTACGGCCCCATATTGAAGGAGTTCTACAAGAAAGGAATCGACTACTCGGATTCTTTGACGCGTAGCTTTAGGGAAGAGTTGGACAAGGAATGGAAAAGTGTTCAGGTCGATTGGAACGGGTTCATTTCCGACTTGGACTTTGGATACGATCTCGATCGATCGCGTGTGGTCCATTTCAACGGCCCGCTCAAGCCATTGGTGCCAAGTGAGCCGTATGGTTTTTCGCTAGCAACAGATCGGGGTTGGCAATCGACAGGTGTCTCGGTCGACGCAAATAGGCCGGTCCAGATCTCGTGTTCTGGCGATTTTCAAATCAAGCGAACTTTGAGCTCAAAAGAAATGGAATGGCGGACTGGACCGAATGGGATCACCTATCAGTTTTACCGAGGCAACCCGCTAGGCTGCGTGATTGCATGTATTGTGTCGCCCGATGATCCCGAGACAACCAAACGGTGGTCGACATTTCGAGTCGGCTCAGGCGGGACAATCGTTCCGAAAAAGTCAGGCGAACTATTCCTGAAGGTCAATGAGAGCTCGAGCGGGCTTTGGGATAACGAAGGCAAGGTTTCTGCCGAGATTTCCGTCACAAATGAATCGGTTCCGTAGGTTGAAGGTTAAGGCCGCACAACCGGAAGATTCACCTGGAGATTGCCCATGGCGGACCGGCTGCATAATTTTCCTTGATATTTCGACTCGGTCTGGGGCTACTAGTCCTAGACCTTGTTAGTTGCCCGGTTCATAATCCAAGCTTGTGGCCGGCTTTAAGGGTTACGGGGATTGTGCGGGTTGCGGGATTTGTCCTAGGTGATCTGCTGGTCAATTGAGGACAACCCAAAAAAAGCTTTCCACAATTGGAGTGAAGTTGACGTAGGCTTCGCCCATACCTACCCCCTAGCGTCGAGCCTCTCTTCCCAGGTTTTGCATAGTGGGAGTGGGTAGGATGTCGGATCTGTCTGGCCTTTGTCGTTTGGAAGTACCGTTTAGCAACTTTCTTGGAACAATCTAATGAAACTGGATCGTAAATCTGTGATTCGATCTCTGACGCTCATGGCAGCGTTGGGGGCGAGTTTCCTTCCGTGGCAGTCTGTGTCAGCACAAGAGGCAGCTGCGGTGCCGGAGTATCCGCCCTTCGAAAAAGTGACCGAAGGATTCGTCAAGGTGGACTCGAAGTCGCCAGACAAACAATCCTTGTGCGGCGTTTGGACCCGAGAAAAAGATGGACAGATGCTTTTGGAATTGCCAAAAGACTTTGCCATGAAGAAATACTTCATCGCACTGACGATCAGCAGCGGCGACAAGTATGCGGGACTTCAATCCAACGATTTTTATGTTTACTGGCGACAATACAACAAGCGTCTCGCTTTGATTGTTCCAAACATGAACATACGTTCTAACGGCGAACCTGAGTCCAAGGCGTCGGTAAAGCGACTCTTTACGGACACCGTTTTGTTGGATGTGCCAATTTTGACGATGGGAGCTCGAGGCGGCGGACCGGTTGTCGATGCGGATGCATTCTTCGTCGGCAACGCGTCGAAATTCTTCGGACCGAGTGTTCGAGTTCAAGACCCTCAATTGATCAAGATTGCCAAGGCCAAGTCGTTTAGCAAGAACGCGGAACTCGCCTTCGAAGTGATCGCAGCGGGCGGCAAATTGCAGACCCTGCATTTTTCTTTTAGCGAAGTGCCAGAAGAAAACGGATACCGTCCTCGTAAAGCGGACCAGCGTGTTGGTTATTTCTTGACGAATTATGCTGACCTAGGCAGCTACGATGAGGACAAGAAGCTCGTTCGATACGTCACAAGGTGGCGAATGGAGAAACGAGACCCAAGTCTCAAGATTAGCCCACCAGTTAAGCCGATCCGCTTTTACATTGAGCATACAACTCCAGTTCGCTACCGACGCTGGGTCAAGCAAGGAATTGAATATTGGAACAAGGCATTCGAACAAATCGGTTTCTCAGACGCGGTTGAAGTGTTTTACCAAGATGCCAAGACTGGCGACAACATGGACCTCGACCCAGAGGACGTGCAATACAATTTCGTTCGATGGCTGAATAATGATATCGGTACTGCCATTGGGCCAAGCCGTGTGCATCCGCTCACTGGCGAGATTCTGGACGCGGATATTATTTTGACCGACGGTTGGATTCGCCACTTCAATTTCCAATACCACGACATGATGCCAGATTTGGCAATGGAAGGTATGAGTGCAGAAACCGTATCATGGTTGGGATCCCATCCAAATTGGGATCCACGCTTGAGGCTGGCACCCAATGCAAACCGAGATCACCTCAAGGGTCTGTTTGCGAATCAATCCAAGCTTCCATTTGGCGGCCATCCTCTGACTAAAGTTGATTCGTCCCTGATTGGCGACCAACCATTTGATGGTTTGATTGGCCGTACAAGCCAGGTCAATGGCTATTGCGGGGCTGCCATCAGCAAGCAAATGGACATCGGCATGGCCCGCCTTGCTTTTGACTTGTTCGATGACGAAGGCAACTTGATTCAAGACGAAGCCAAAAAAGACGAAGTGAAAAAGGAAGAGCCCAAAAAGGCTGACGGGGCCAAGGAAGAACCTAAAAAAGTTGAAGCCAAGAAAGAGGAACCGAAGGTAGAAGAAAAGAAACCAGAAGCCAAAAAGCCTGAAAAGAGCAAAGAAAGTCTTCTGGACAACATGCCTGAGGCGTTCATCGGGCCACTTTTGGCAGAATTGGTTGCTCACGAGGCTGGGCACACGCTCGGGCTTCGACACAACTTTAAGGCTTCGAGCTATTACACGCTCAAGGAAATTAACTCCGAGGCCGTCAAGGGCAAGAAGACGCTCGCTACGTCGGTCATGGACTACACGCCAATCAACATGCCATACGAAGTTGAGGGTGGAGTTCGAGGCGATTACACGATGATTGGAATTGGACCTTACGACTACTGGGCTATCGAATATGGCTACACGCCAGATGAAGCTAAGCTCCAAGACATTCTGAAGCGTACCAGTGAGCCTGAATTGCAATACGCTACGGACGAGGATACCGGCGGACCAGATCCATTGGCTCGTCGATATGACTATAGCAAAGAACCTCTCGACTACGCTGAGAATCAAATGCGTCTCGTCAAACTCTACCGTTCGCGTTTGCTGGACAAGTTTGTTAAGGATGGCGATAGCTGGGGCAAGGCACGCAAGGGTTACGAGCTAACCTTGGGCGAGCAAATGAAGGCTGTCAGCATGATGGCCAATTGGATCGGCGGAGCAACCGTAAATCGCGACAAAAAGGGCGATCCAGGTAACCGGCAATCGCTGATTCCGATTGCAGCCGAGCGACAACGCAAGGCCCTGGCCTTTGTGATTCAGAACGGATTTCGAGATGATAGCTTCGGAATGACACAGCCGATTTTGGAACGATTGACTAACGACAAGTGGATTGACGAAGGCATCCGCGCAATGGGTGAGTCGACATTCCCAATTCATGATCGCATCTTGGGCTTCCAAGCTTCGACGCTGACGATGTTGATGAACCCAAGTACGCTACGTCGCGTGTTTGATAATGAAACACTGGTTCCTGCCGATCAGGATGCAGTTACGTTGCCGGAGTTGATGGACAAATTATACGCAGAGATTTGGTCCGAACTGGATGCCAAGCCTGATGGAGAGGTAACCGCGAGGAAGCCACGCATCAGTTCATGGCGTCGAAATCTGCAACGCGAACACTTGGAGCGTTTAATCGATTTGGCTATCCCAAGCGATTCGAATGCAGTCACCAAACCAGTTACAGCGTTGGCGTTGATGCAGCTCAAGGAACTGAAACGCAAGCTGGATGCAACCCTTGAAGGTCGCAATAGCTTGGATCCGTATTCACTGGCCCACTTGGGCGAGGCCCAAACTCGAATCGTCAAAGCCATTGATGCGATCTACGTATACAATATGCCAAGTAGTTTCGGTGGCGGTGGTGGTTCATTCCAACTCTTTGGCCAAGATGGGCAACCAATCCCAACCAAAGAAGTGCCAGCGACCGAGTTGCCATAAAGCAATTGGGTAATGTGTTCTATAAAATATTTAAAGGCCTCGCGAACTCGCGAGGCCTTTTCTTTTTTGCGAGAAGAAATGGAGATCGACCATTGCCCTATGGGTGGTTGTTTTCGCCCGCACGCGGGTGTAAGCTGTTCTACCAGCCATTAGCGGCGTGTGTCGATTGCTAACGAACTGTAAATAGCCAGGATGATACGTAACTGATGCAATTCTTTTTGCTCGTCATTAATTCCATCTAGACGCACGCGACCTTCCACCTACCTACCCTATCAATTAGAGCGAGTAACTCAATGAGCCAGACGACTCGTCGTAGTTTTATTCAATCGGCTGGTGCAGCCATCGCTGCACCTTATGTTATCACGTCGACAGCACTCGGTAATGATGAACGTGCACCAGCAAGTGACCGCATCGTCATGGCCGGCATAGGAATCGGTAATATGGGCCGTGGCGACCAGGGTGCATTTCTTGGTCGAAAGGATGTTCAATACGTCGGAGTCTCCGACGTACGCAAAACTGTACGCGATACAGCGATGGGGAGAGTGAATGAACACTATGGCAACACCGACTGCAAACAGTACAACGACTTTCGAGAACTGCTTGCACGCGACGATATCGATGCGGTTCATATAGCCACGCCAGACCACTGGCATGCGATAATGGTAATTGAGGCGTGCCGTCATGGCAAAGATGTCTACTGCCAAAAGCCTGAGACACTCACTTTACGTGAAGGCCCATTGATGATCCAAGCGGCTCGGCGATACGGTCGGGTGGTATCGGGAGGTAGCCAACGTGTGCTGGAAGACTACCGTGGGATGGTTAATCAGTGTTGGGGTGGCCAACTTGGAACCATCAAGTCGATTAATGTCAATGTCGGTCCTCTTTCACAGCTATGTAACTTGCCCGCCGAAGATCTTTCGCCGGACATCGACTGGGACCTGTGGCTTGGCCCGGCCGCTTGGGCACCGTTCAATGCTGCTCGATGCAGTGGTAGCTTTTCAACTGCAGGCAATAGTTGGCGATCGTATGTTGATTACTCCGGCGGTGGTATGACGGACTGGGGTGCTCACCATTTCGGAGGTGCAACATTTGCAGTCGATGTACGTGAGCTTCAGCCTTCTGAAGTGACGTACCACGACGATAAGGACGGAAAGTATCTAAGCCTTAGCTATCCGAACGGAGTCGTTCTTACTCATAATCGCCCCAAAACGGGCAATCTAGTTGTCGAGGGGACAACCGGTGAAACCAGGGCACCCAAGCCAATACCAACCTACAAAGGCGAAGGTGGCATATACGGTGACTTCATCGAATGCGTAAAGACTCGCGAGAGACCTTTTCGGGATATCGAACTTGCGGTCAATACAGTCGCTGTGAGCCATTTGTGCACTATCGCCTACCAACTGCAACGTTCGCTCAAGTGGGACTCTGTCAAACAAGAGTTCCCTGGCGATTCAGAAGCCAACCGACTCACGGACCGCGCGCGACGCGAACCGTGGCAAGTGTAATTGCCCCTTCCATTCCCCCTCATCCATAAAAGTTACGTTCTTGAGGTCATAATATGTTGGATCAAGCTTTTGAAGCATTAAAGAACTATGATTGGGGCACCGATCGTAGCGTTTTGGAACCTATCAATGAGGCCGTAATTACAACGCGAAACGATGCTGCCGCTCGAAAGGAATTAGAAGCTCGCCTCGCTGGCGTCCTGAAAGCGAGTGTTTCTCGCGACGCGAAAGACTTTGTTTGCCGGAAGCTCATGCAAATGGGTTCGGCCATTTCCGTTCCGACGCTGGCTGAGTTACTTGTCGACAAAGACCTCTCGCACATGGCACGCTTTGCGTTAGAACGGAACACGTCTACCGAAGCGGTGCAATCGCTTAGGGATGCTCTTCCAAAGCTCTCCGGCTCGCTTAAAGTTGGGGTTATTAGCTCGCTCGGACAGAGACGAGATTCAGGGTGTGTTTCGCTGCTGGCCAAGTGCCTCACTGATTCCGACCCTGCTGTTGCTCGTTCGGCAGCAATCGCGTTGGGATCCATTCGCACACCGGATGCGTCTAAAGCACTATCGGACTCGAAATCCAAAATAAGGGAGATAGAAATTGCGATCACAGATGCAAGATTGGCGTGTGCCGAAGGAATGTTGATGTCCGGCAGCACGGTAGAAGCGCTCGCGGTCTACAAATCGTTGCTCGGCAACACTCAACCGAAACACGTACGAATTGCAGCCACGCGTGGAATGTTGGCATGTGCCGGCAAAACAGCTCAAACCTAATCAAGTACAAAGGGAGAATGAATCGTGCTGTGTCGTAGTTGGTTAAGAACAGGAAGCTCAGTAGTTTTAATCGCACTGTGTCTTTCGGGGGATGTTGTCGTCGCTCAAGAGCCTCGAGGCGAACTCGTCCAAATGGTCGTCGAACTGCTCCAGAACAAGGACAAGGACATGCGATCGGCAGCACTAGAGCAGATTCGATATGAGGCCAAGGGACCTGCAGCTACAGTGCAGTTCGCGAATCAATTGCCGAAACTAACTCCCATTGCGCAAACCGAGCTACTTCGAGCGCTGGCGACCCGCGGGGATTCGTCAGCGAAAGGGCAGGTTCTGTCTTTATTCAAAACCAGCAACGATACGTCTATCCGTAGCGCGGCCGTGGAAGCACTAGGGGAATTAGGCGACCCGACTGACTTGCCGCTTTTGATGACCGCGATCAACGGGGAATCGATTGAAATTCAAACGGCTGCAAAAAAGAGCCTTGCGAGGATGCGGCATGCAAGCGTCAATCAACTCCTTATCGAGGCAATGAAGAACGAACCTGCGACGACACAAGCTTCGTTGATTGAAGTCCTAGTCGCTCGACGCGCCGTGGAAGCCATGCCTCAAATATCTATCGCAACTGTGGACAAGGATTCTAAGGTGCGACGGGCCGCCATGAACGCTCTGGCTGAGCTGGGAACAGTCAATCAGATCCCGGCTATGGTTCAGGGAATCTTGATGGCAGAAAAAGGTGGCGAACGCGATGCAGCGGAGAAGGCTGTGGTTAATCTTTGCAATCGAATTGAAAAACCTGATTTGCGAGCAGAGCCGGTATTGGCATCCAGAGCCAAACTGGACGATGCATCCCAGCTTGAATTGCTATCGGTCGTGGCAAAGATCGGTGGACCCAAAGCTCTTGAAGCCGTTCAGGTGACGATGGCGAGTACCAATCCTATACAGCGTGATGTCGGTCTGAAAGCGTTTTGCAACTGGCCGGATCCGGGAATCTCGGACCAGCTGGCCAAAATGATCGAAACTACATCCAATGCAAACGAACGGGGGATTGAGTTCAAAGCCTTAGTGCGCCTGGCCGGAACTCGCGATAAACGCAGCGACCTTGATCGGCTTTCTAGATTCAAGCAAGCCATGAGCCTAGCAAGCTCAACGGAAGAGCGATCATTAGTGATTAACAAGTGCCGGTCAGCCTATTCCGTAGATACCATGCGATTTGTTTTGCCATTCCTGGATCAACCGGAGTTTGCTGAGATCGCATCGGAAACGATCGTTGAGCTGGCTCATCATCGTGAAGTACGTGAGCCTAATAAGGCAGAGTTTGATCAAGTGCTCGATCGCGTCTTGTTGATTTCAAAAGATGCTACGACCAAGGACCGCGCTATTCGCTATAAAAAGGGCGAGACATGGCAACGCCCAAAAGGAAGTTAATAGGTTCGACTTGATGGACTAGGTCATCTCACGGAAACACAATGCAAAAACGAAGACTAGGCCGTACCAATCTCGACGTCAGCGTACTCTCCATCGGGGGACTGTACACATCTTCGCTTGCGGGTGGAAAATTGGAAACTCGCCGCATCATGCAGCGTGCGTTCGAACTGGGTATCAATGCGATTGATACCGCACCGGCTTACGCAGATAGCGAATTTACCGTCGGTCAAGCGATTCGCGGAATGGACGCCCCGCTCATTATCACGACCAAGCTTGGTGGCAGACCGCAACCATTCAACCCGCAGGATATCACAGCCCTGCGTCAGTCGGTTGACGAGAGTTTGCGACTATTGGGGCGAGACCATATCGACATCTTGATGGTACATGAACCCGATCGTCCGCAGCAATACCCTTGGTGGACCAATTACGATCCACTGGACGGTCCTGCGCTTCAACTGATTGACGACCTGAAAGCTGCAGGCAAAATTCGCTACAACGGTTTGGCGGGAACGACAGTGACTGAAATGACGTCGTTGGTACACAGTAACCGTTTTGATGTCGTTCTTACCGCATTCAATTACAACGTCTTGTTCCGCGAGGCAAAGGAAACCGTGATCGACGCAGCCAAGCAGCGAGACGTGGGAGTCGTTCTTGGTTCCTCGCTTGGGCAAGGCTTTCTGACTCGTCGGGCCGACCAGGAGGTTGCAGCCAAGCCATTATGGTTGGCAACTGCGCGGCAACGGCAATTACTCGCTTACTACAAGCTGCTTGATGAATCCGGTTTGTCGGCAGTTGAGATGTGTTTGCGTTTCGCAGTTTCCGATCCAGACATTTCAACGGTCCCCATTGGCTGCAAGAATGTTCAACAGCTCGAAGCCAGTGTAGCGGCCGTCGAGAAGGGATCACTGCCAAACGACATACTGAATCGCCTAGACGAAATCGCAGCGATGATGCCCACTCGGCCATACGAGGAGCCTATGATTCTGCCATTGGGAAGGCTTTACTATGGACCGGGGATTGCAAACATGGGAGCCGCGGTGCAGGTTGGCAAACTAGACTTGCCCAAATGATATCCTGTAAGGTGAGCGGTAAGATCAAAACTACCATGGCGGAGGATCCAGATCCTCCGCCTTAGGATCCGAAGCATAGGATACTACTGCGTTTGCTTCAACAGGAACGCGAGCAGTTCGAAAATCTCATCTTGCGTGTATTGATCCATCAATCCATTAGGCATGATCGATAGCGATGACTTTGCCATGTTGGTTATTTCATTGCGAGGGATGACTTTCGGCTCTTTTTGGTCGGCGCCAGATAGGATAGAGATTGATTCCTTGCCTTCTTCGACCAATATTCCTGAGTAGACAACACCATCTTCCGTCAAAACGGAATACGACGCGAACTTTGGATCGATCTTGTTCGATGGCTCTAGAATTTCGCGAAGGATGCCCGCTTTGTCGTTCTTCCATCGCGTAGCGACGTCCGTCAGCGACGGTCCGATATTGCGACCCGGGGTTCCAATAGGGTGGCACTGCGCACAAGTGGCCTCTTTAAAAATGCGATCGCCGATTTCAACCGAGCGTCCACGCGTGCCGGACTCAATCTCCGACTCC
>JANMNR010000199.1:0-3233 GCA_031368325.1 Pirellula sp. | reverse complement strand
GCTGGGGATATTTTTCAAGTGAACTTGTCGCAGCGATTGCTCTGCCCCGCCCGTTGCGATTCCGCTGCCCTGTACCAACGGCTCAGACTTGTGAATGCAGCTCCCTTCGCAGGTTACTTCGATATCGGCTCAGCACAAATCATCAGCGCGTCCCCTGAGCGTTTTCTGCAAGTACGCGATTCATGGATCGAAACGCGACCGATCAAAGGAACACGCAGGCGCAGCGGCGACGTTGAGATCGATAAAGGGATCGCAGAAGAGTTGTGTAAGAGTGAAAAGGATCAATCCGAGAACATCATGATTGTCGACCTTCTCCGAAACGATCTGTCGAGAATTTGCGATATCGATTCCCTTAAGGTGACGCAATTGTGCGAGGTGGAGGCGTTTCCGTTTTTACTGCACCTCGTCAGCTGCATTCGTGCTCGATTGCGCCTCGGAGCAAGTGTTACGGAACTGGTAGCAGCGGTCTTTCCAGGTGGGAGCATTACAGGTGCCCCCAAAATTCGAGCGATGGAGATTATCGCGGAGCTCGAACCGACCGTCCGAGGCCCCTATTGCGGTTCACTTGGCTATTTTAGTTCGGACGGCAGCATGGATTGGAACATCCTCATTCGAACGCTGACGGCGTCGCGAGGTTGGTGGCAGTTTCAAGTCGGAGGTGGAATTGTTGCAGACAGTGTGCCTGAACAGGAAGAAGAAGAAACGTGGACTAAAGCCGCTGGTCTCGTCGCCGCGATCAACGCCTCCGTGAAATAGCATGTATTTCGTTGGAATCGTGAAAATGTCCCATTCCAAATCCGCCATTCCTAGAGAATTCGAGAGCTATCATGAAAACGATTTATGCCGTTCTTTCTGTAGCGGGTTTCATGCTCCCAATGATTTGCTTTGCGAACCACTTCGTGAACCGAGGTGACCAAGCGTGGTCAGAATTCTTTGCGGCACCGTTTGCGACATGGGTGATTTCGGGCTTTAGTTGCGATCTTATGGTCACAGCGGCGGCTTGCACGGTATGGATGCAAGTTGAATCGAGACGACTAAACATGAAGGGCTTTCACTGGCATTTCATTTCCATCTTCCTTGTCGGAATCTGTTTTGCTCTACCGACTTTTCTCTATCGGCGTGAAGCATTGTTAAGCAATTTGGCGAGTAGCCCAGATGGTGCCTCAAAGTCAACGGCCTAGACGACATTGCACGACGAGGACAGAAATTCTCACTGACCTAGTTTCCTCGCAGTCCTCCACCGACTAAAGTGACAACGATTGAAGGAAAATTTCCTTGATCACCATCGCTGACGGTGTTAGAAACAGTGTACCATGTGACGTGTTTTGCCATTCGTCCAGTGTTGATCGCGTTCCCTAACCAAACGACGGTTTCTTCCATGACAAAATCCGTATCCTCTCGCCGCCGCTTTCTTTTACAGACTTCAGCGGCCGCAACGATCCCTTACTTTGCGTGGAATCCACGCCTATTATCGGATGAGACGCGATCCAAGAATGATCGATTCCAGATTGGAGTGATCGGTGCTGGTGGTATGGCGAATGGAAACATGAAAGCCGCATCAGCCTATTGCGATGTGCTTGCGATTGCGGACGTTGATTCTAGTCGCGCGGCTGCTTCCAACGAAGCGATGAGCAAAGGCAAAGCCGATGTCTATTCCGATTATCGGAAGATCTTGGAACGAAAGGATATTGATTTAATCCACGTTGCCACTCCTGACCACTGGCATACTAAGCCTGTCGTCGAAGCGATGTTGGCTGGCAAAGATGTGTACTGCGAAAAGCCGCTCACGTTGACGATTGACGAGGGAAAGCTCATCCGCAAGATACAGAAACAGACCGGGCGAATCGTTCAGGTAGGTACGCAACAGAGAAGTACGTTTGATCTCTTTACGAAAGCGATAGCGATCGTTGCCGACGGGCGGCTTGGGAAAATATCCCGAGTGACGGTAGCGATCGGAGGAGCACCTGTCTCTCAGGAGATACCTATTGCAAACGTTCCGAGAAATATCGATTGGGATCGTTGGCTCGGGCCAACTCCCAAAACGGACTATCGAGTATCGACGCCAACGAGCTCTGGCGAGGACAAAGCCGGCAAAGCTAAGAATCAAAAACCACAAACCAACTGTCACTACGAGTTTCGATGGTGGTATGAGTTTTCCGGCGGCAAACTTACGGACTGGGGCGCTCACCACGTTGACATCGCAGTTTGGGCACTCGCAGTCAACGGACAGACCGCTGGCCCACTATCGATTGGGGGAACTGCCAAACATCCTGTCGAGTTCAAACTGGGCGTCCCCGTCCAACATGACCGCTACAACACGGCGACCGAATTCAAATTCATGGCCAAGTTTCCAAACGATACCGAGCTAGAGATCGTCCATAGCCATCCCGACTTTGGCAACGGAATCATGCTGGAAGGTGAAAAGGGGAAGATGTTTGTCAATCGCGGCAAGTTAACAGGAGCAGTGGTCGACAATCTCAAAGACAATCCTCTTCCTGAGGGATCGATTCAAAAAGCGTATAAAGGCTTGCCTTTGGAAGCCAATGAACGAAAGGCCCACTGGGCGAACTTTTTTCATTGCGTTAGATCGAGGCAAGAGCCAATCTCGGACGTTCATTCGCATATGAAAATGCTCAACATCTGTCATCTTGCGGGCATTTCCGCGAGACTCGGGCGTGACCTAAAGTGGGACGCCGTGAACGAGCAGATCGTTGGTGATGAATTGGCCAACAGCATGCTTTCGCGTCCGTATCGCAAAGGCTACGAGATTGAAATGACCGTATAACCCTGCCATTTCTTAAGACTTCATCGGCGCTCCACCCAATGTTCCGAAGGCAATTCTGTGCATCGCTCGCTGCGACCGTTTCGGTTGCCGTGGTCGCTCGCAATGCTCTCTCAAGTTGCAACTTAGAGTTGCCGCCTATCCGCGCAATCACGCGTGGACCAAAGATTCATTGGCGTGGATATTACGACAAGGATCTTTTCGATGCAAAAGATCGCTTTGTGCTCGCAAACGAAGTGGACTTCGAGGGCAGAACACCCGAGCCGGATGATCTCTTAACCGTTGGCATGATCGATCTGCAAAACAACGATGAATGGATAGAACTGGGTGCGACACAGGCTTGGAATTGGCAGCAGGGTTGCATGCTCCAGTGGATACCCGGCGAAATGTATCGCGATAAACAGCATGTGCTATGGAACGATCGAGAAGGAGATCGTTTTGTTTGCCGCAT
>JANMNR010000148.1:0-2973 GCA_031368325.1 Pirellula sp. | reverse complement strand
CGTGCCGCAGCGAGTTGGCGATGGGATGAGTTCTATTCAGAGGCGAATCGTTTTTATCGCCGTGTCGAGCAAGTATCGAAGGTTTCTTTTTGGTGTGTTGAACCTGCCCTTCGTGCTTTTCGAAGCGAAGCGGAACGAGGTCTTTATGAAAAAAAGTGGCTTCATCGGGAAACTACGAGCTCGAGCGATTCAATTCATGCGTCTTTACAAACAAGTAATGTCCCACTTGGGGTAAAAGCGCCTTTTGGCGTTTGCCTTTTGGAGCCGGCCGCGAGATTGGATACATGCGTCTATCTCTCCGCAACGCAACGTTTTTTTGAATCAATAGATTCGTTTTATGTGAGCAATCTGAACTGCGATGCGGATATCTTCTTCGAGTCTTTGAGTCCATTCAAAACTGCTACGATTCCAACATTGCAAATCTCTGGAAAGTACATCGCGTTTTGCCAAGGGGTAGCCGCTCGAGAGAACCGGTACTTTGCAGATTTGCCTTTGCATCCTGCAAGAGGTGACATTTTGGAAGTGCAGAGTTCCGTTGTTCATTGCGATCGAGTGCTGCACCATGATGCATGGTCGGTTCCGCTTGGCCAGCAGCGTTACTTGGTTGGGGCAACCTACGATCGATTGGAATCAGATCCAGGGACATGCCTCGAGTCAAAGGCTGATCGATTTCTCGGCGAGTTGAAGCAGAGATGGGAGGCTATGACATCGGGTACTTTCCAAGAAGGGCAACATAAGGTCTTGGGGCAAAGATGGGCAGTTCGACCTGCAAGCTATGATCGGCACCCTTTGTTGGGGGCACATGATCGCTATGACAACGCTTTTTGTCTCAATGGGCTAGGTTCGAAGGGAACATTGATGTCGCCACTTTTGGCAAACTTGACAATCGATGCCATGTCTGGTGCTGCGATCGAGCCGTGTCTTTTTCGGGCCCGAAGGAAATAAACAATGCACTTTACTGTCGAAGCACAGACCATGGCCAAGAAGTATTTGGCAATAGGCTCGATTGCGATCGATGCAACGTGTGGCAACGGCTTCGATACATTGTTCATGGCGGAGCATGTGGGGAGTTCGGGAGTAGTTTATGGCGTCGATATCCAAGCCTGTGCGATTGAACGTGTGCGAGCAAAACTAGAAGAGCAAGGGAACTTGCCTCGCTGTCGCCTGGTCACGGACTCTCATTCCAATCTCGGCTCGATCGTTGAAGCCGCGCATGTAGGCCGTGTGTCGGTGGTCATGTTCAACCTGGGGTACTTGCCATTCGGTGATAAAGCAATCGTCACGACACCGAAAACGACTTTGGCGGGCCTGGAACATGCGATAGCCCTACTTAGGACTGGTGGACTGATCAGCGTATTGGCTTATCCAGGCCATGCTGGGGGATTAGAGGAATCACGCTGCGTCGCAGAGTGGATCGAACAACAAAGCGCCAGTTTTCAAGTGGCGAATTTTAGCGATCAAGAAAACGTCAAAAGCCCGATCCTATGGTTGCTGACGAAGAACTAGCTCAACAAAGGAAAGTAAAGACCGTCATGCAGATTCTCACGCGTGGCCGCCGTCTTCAACGATCGTGGATTCCGGTGATTTGAGCTACAAGATTGAATGTTCATTCAGTAGAATTCATCGAATGTCTTCTGCATCGGAACCCAACCCCCGAATTGAAAATCGCGCCGTTTTTCGGCTCGCTCTTTACATTGGTTGGTTTGTAGTGGTGAGTGCTGCGTTGCTGGCCGTTAACACTTGGATGATTTTCTCTCTTGCGCTGGGCGTTTCTAAAATCCTTGCCAAACTACCTGGCATTGCGATTTTGAGCCAGCTATTGATTTTTATTGGCCCGATGGTTTTGTTGTATTTGGAGTGGTTTGCTTGGGACGTAATCTATTCCCAGTTCTACGCTCGGCGGCTCCGACGACGCAAGAGTCGCAACACAGAATAACCACTTCACTGGCAATGGATTTTGCCTAATAAATTGGTTCTCAACGGCCAGCCCGTGGCAAAAAAGGGCCATAACAACATCCTTTACAGGACCCCAAGATCCCTTTCCCTGGGAATCGAATCCAAATATTGATCGACTACTAGCTGGCATTCGCCGATGCATCCTGCATCGGCTTTGCCTTGTCAATCCTTCAAGTCGATCAAAGTGAGGTTGCGACTAGCGGTACAAGACCGTTGCGTACCAACCGTTGTTGCCGCGAGCTACGCCGATTCCAACAGGCGTGCGTTGTCCCCAGTAGCAGCATTTTCGAATGGCATCGTCCGCGGACACCGTTGAGAAACCCACGCCTTCGTAACGTCCACTTCCCATCGAGCCACCAACATGACGCATCTGCCCCGACGAAGCTTGTTGCGAAGCCTTCTTCTGTGCTACGCAGTTGTCACAGGCATTCGCACTTTGAAACGACTGTGCGAATAGAGACGCAGCAAAAACGATCATCGTGAATGCAAACCGTTGCATACAAAACACTCCCTTACGAGAAACACATTTCCACAAGCCTCATGCTGTTCAATCTAACAACCGTCCTGGTTGTTCACCGTGTACTACCCTCTCTTTCAAGCACGACCCTGTCAACCGCTATCAGTGCTGGGGGGGTAACCACTTGACAGCCTTAAAGCCTTTGATGGCCAAGGCCTAGGTGGATAAGAATTTTTTTCGAATTTAACACTTCGAGACAGGCCCCCCCAATGTGCCTGCCATGGTGCGTCGGCATTCAATTGCTCAAGCAAACACTATGCTGCGCTTTTGTTTGCGCTGCATGATTTCCACGATTTGTGGGTATTGATGCAGTGCGAAATCAAAGCACGACTGCATTCTTCCCAAGTCGTTGGCTTTCGAGTTGGAAGCTGTCCTGCAACCTCATCAGCGACCAATTCCCACTCTTGAATCGCTCCGACAAGAGTAGAGGGGGCATTCAAGTCAAAGTAGACACAGTCAGATCTGCCGACTTCGCGATGGATTGGAGTGTCGCTAGCGAA
>JANMNR010000141.1:0-34898 GCA_031368325.1 Pirellula sp. | reverse complement strand
CGAGGGGAAGAACCTTGTACGACGGACTTCCAGTCCGTCGATCCGCGGGACGGACTGGAAGTCCGTCGTACAAAATTACTCGTCGAGGAAATCCCAACCGGCAGCCTGCCAGTCTGGATGAATCCATCGCACCCATTGTGCGACCGGAATGCCCGCTTTCTTGGGATTCCGGCCGATGTATTGAACGAGATTCCAAAGATGTTCTTCATCTCGCACGATGCGGTCGTAGCTCTCTTCTTCCCAAAAAGTTCCCTCTTGCTTAAGGTTCTTATTTACATCCGATGAGACGTACTGCTTGATTCGCTGCAAACAGTCTTCCAACTCAAAGCTGGACATCGGACGAATCACCACATGGACGTGGTTTGGCATCACCACGAAGCACGACGCGAAGTGGCGCTGGTTCTGAAAATGCAGCAGCGAATCAGACATCATTCTGGAGAACCTGGACTCGCGAAACACACATGAGCCATAGCCTTCATCCATCCATCGCTCGGTCTTGTTCGTGATCTCCTGAGCAAACTGCTTCCATTCGATCTCAGTCCGTGGTTCCGGGTGTTGTTGCTCCCAGAGGGCTCGCCAACGTTTGAGCGATTGGAGTTGTGCCTGCGGAATTGAATCCGTTTGGCGAAACGTGACGGCGTAAGTCGCACCCTCTTGTCTCCAATGTGGCAGGCGTCGGTGATACATGCGGATCGGGAGATCCGGATGCAGTCCCCGAAAGTTCGGCGGCGCTGGCTTGTTGAAGCTCTCGATATTCATCTTGTCCTCTCCTCGTACGACGGACTTCTAGTCCGTCGATCGGCGCGACGGACTGGAAGTCCGTCGTACCTGTTGGTGCTTTAGGGTGGCGTGGCGGCAACGGCACTAGTCGGGCGAATGCAGCGAAACTGCTCGCTGTGTACGATGACGAGTAAGGTGTCCGACCAGCGCCCACCGTTGGTCATGGTCTTAGTGACTTCGTCGACCAGCTTGCGATCCGACGTCAACACGGCACGCCCCAGCGCGTAGCCCGTCAGCTTGCGGGCGAGCGTGCGTAACACGTCCTCGCGGCGGGGACCGGCGAAGTAGTACCGCAGGCCGGCGATGTCGTCGATCTCGGTGCCGTCGAGCAGTGTTCCTTTCGTGTCGCCCGGCTTCAGCTCGCTGGCGGGCCGCAGTCGGCCGATGGCGTCGAATCGCTCCAGCGTCATACCGTAGGGATCGATGCGGACGTGGCAACCGGCACATTTCGGGTCCGCACGATGACGCTCGGTGATCTCGCGCACGCTGAGTCCGGCGGGTGGTGTCTCGGGCAGCGGCGGCACGTCGGGCGGCACCTTGGGCAGCCGCTCGCCGAGCACTTGCACCAGCCACGCCCCACGCTTGATCGGACTCGTCCGCGCGGCGGCCGATTGCCTGGCGATCACCGCGCCGAAACTGAGAAACCCGCCGCGTCCGTAGGCGGAGACATTCTCGACGCGCCGCCACTCCGGACCAGTCACGCCTGGAATGCCGTAGTGCTTGGCCAGGACATCGTTAATGACCACCGCGTCGGCGGCGATCACGTCGGTGATCAGGCGGTCGTTCACCAACAGGTCCTCGAAGAACCGCACCGGCTCCTCGGCCAACGCGTCGCGCAAGTCAGGCGTGAACTCGGGAAAGTGCTTCAGGCTTCGGCCGTGATTGGCGGCGAAGTCCCGCACTCCGAGCCAACGGGCGCCGAACTCCTCGGCCATGCCGCGCACACGAACGTCCTTCAGCATGCGGCGCAGTTGCTCCTCCATGACCGCAGGCTCGTGGAGCCGCGCGGCCTTCGTCCGCAGTTCGTCGTCGGGGATCGAGTCCCACAGGAGGAAACTCAGCCGCGTCGCCAGTTCGTCGCCCGAGACCGGCTGCCAGTGCGGCCCGGTTGCCGGCTGTTCGACTCGGTAAAGGAACCAAGGCGACGAGAGGACCCGGGCCAATGCGTCGCGGAACGCTGGATCATGCTTAGCGCCTTCGGAACGGTCGGCGCGGTAGGACGCGAGAATCGCCTCGCGTTCGTTCTCGGCGAGCGGCCGGCGCCATGCGCGAGCAGCAAAGGAGAGTAGGGCCTCAAGGTGCCCAGATTCCGCAGCGACCTGAGCCGCGAGGAACGTTTTCTCTTCGTGTTTGATCTGTCCCTCTAACTGCTGAATGTAGAAGTACATGATCCGCGCGCCGTCATTCGGCTTGCGGTAGTACTGCACGAGTCCATCATACGCAATCGGGGTGGCGAGCGCTTGCTCGCTGACAAACTCCAGTTCGCTCCACAGCCGGTCGAGTTCTGCGCGGCCCGCCTCGTCGAGCACGAGACGACGCAACGGCTCGTCTTCGCGGCGGTACAAGAAGGCGCTCCCTTGGGCATCTCTCGGGATGATCGGTTCGAAGAGGACCGCCGGTGGAAACAACGCGCGAAATTCCTTAGCCGGTCGAGCCCGTTCGGCGGCGACGCGTGGATGCACGATCTGTGCGGCACGCGGGTCGCCGGGCGTCGCAGAAGCGACCGGCTCGGCCAAATTGCCGCCACCTCCCGTGGCAGCGATCAGGAACGCCTGAACGGAGGCCGTTTCCGGACTGGCTTCGTCCAAGCTCACATCGGCTTGGAGAAACCGAGGCAGCGTCAGTGCCTGCTGCAGATCTGCAGGCAGTTTCCTCAGATCGATGATGACCTCGGCACCGGCAGCCGTGACCAACGCCGACTTTGGCACCGGCCGCCCCTGCGGGTGATGGCCGAATTTCAATCCCGATGCTTGTTCGACGACCATTGCCAGTTCCGGATGATCCGCAAGCACGAGCGGCGGCCCATCACCACCTTCCAATCGCAGCCGATCCCAAACCACGAAAGTATCGGGCTGAGCTGGCAACGCGACCATACGGAAGAGCGGTTCACGGGCGGCGCCCTGGACCCGCTCTCGGGCAACCACGCGGCGCAGGTCTTCCCACGCGGGAAAGCCATTCCCGACCGCGAGGGCCGCATTCTGCTTGTAGTTGCCTTGAAACAACTGGTCCTGCATCGCCTTGATCGCCGACAGGACCGGCGCCGGATCAGTGGTCGCCGCTCGCCACTTTGCTCGCACCAAGGCGACCATATCGGGAGGGAGGCCGGCATCCGGCAGACTCGTGGGCGCACTGCCCAGATCAGCCAGCGCCTGTCCTAAGTCCGGAGCCGCGACATGCGACAGCTCGAACGAGACTCCATCGAGACCGGCAGGATGGGCATCAGCAACGCGGCCAGAGACCAATAACTCGCCATCGATCGGGCTCGTCCAGGCAACCGCCACCGGTCTTTTCTGTCCCGGATGTACAAAGAATGATTTAGCGGGCAACGTCGTCCAGACCTGCACAGGATCGGCGCCCGAATTCACGAAGACCGAGGGTTCAGAACCGATGCTCCACGATTTCAGTTCGGACTTTCCGGCGTTGCTGTCGCTCCGTTCGCTGAGGAACGTCGGGGTGGAGGTTGTTTCCAGAAAACTCCAGCGGGCCTCGTGCTTGTCCGACCAGGGATTTTCCTTCGGTAGATCGGGAACCAGATCGGCGACGCTCCATGTTCGCTGATCGCCGGTGGTTTCGCGAATCGTCCATTCGATGAGCGTGCTGTCGGCCCCGTGATTGTCGTTCGGAAGCACGGTCAGGAGCAGCAGTTCGCCGCGCTCGACCGAGACCTTGTGTTCGAAAGGAACCGAGTCCGATTCCGCAACCTTCGACTCCGCGAGCACACGTTTCGACGAGGCCCACTGGGACTCGATCTTCTGCCTGGCCGATTGGAGAGCCGTCTGCCGCCGTTGCTTTTCGGCTTCAATCTGTGCCGCTTTTTCCTGCCACTGCTTCGTCAAGGCATCGACTTCCGCTTGCGTACGACGGACTTCCAGTCCGTCGATCTCAGGCTGCGACGGACTGGAAGTCCGTCGTATATAGCGGCTCGGTAAATCCTCATCCGCTGATCGACTAAGCCCCGTCCACAGCGCCGCCAGATAAGTGGCGTTGAGCTCTTCCTCGGCGGCAACAGCGGCGATGGCGGAGAGACCATCTCGAGTGAGACGATCGCGGTGCTTCAAGGTCGCCGCGAGATGCGCGGCCAGCGGCGGCTCTCCGTTGGGACCGGCATAGCGAGCGTGAAAACTGCGGAGCGACTTGAGCGCCTCCTCAGACCAATCCGGACGGTCGGGAGACGGGGAGAAACGGAAGCCCCTGGGCAGCAGCACGACCCGCGCGGCAACGTCGCGAGCGGCCTGGTGATAGCGTTCAACCAGACCGGGAGTCACCGGCATCGCGTCGCCCACATTCGCAAACCCTTCGCCGCCGACGCTATCGGTAGGAAACTCGCGAGCACGCGTCGGGCGCATATCCACGCCGGTGAGATCGCGAATCGCGTTGTCGTACTCCGTGTTGCTCAGTCGTCGCAGTGTTACCGGTCCGGGGTCACCGGCCCTTGCGGCGGCTTCGGCATCGAGAGCGGCCGTGATCCAGCCAAGCAATTGATCCCGTTCGGCTTGGGTTGGTTGCGGAGCATCCTTCGGCGGCATGTCGCCCAGTCGCAACCGCTCGGCGACGTCGCCGAGCAGTTTGGGCTTGGCGTAGATCGCCTGGGCGGAGCGGAAGCTCGTGAGATCGAGATCGTTATCCTTGGGCTTCTTCCCGTGACACTCCCCGCAAGTTTTCACGAGCAGCGGCTGGATTTGACCAGCATACGGTTGCGCCAGGTCGTCGTCACCATGGGCAGCGGACGCGATGAGCATCAAACACACCAGCGCGAGTCCTGGCCGACCGAACCGTGTGTTAAGGCGAGCGGCAGATAAATTCTTACCATACGACGGACTTCCAAGTCCGCCGAAACACACGACGGACAAGGATGTCCGTCGTACAGCAGGGCTTGCGATTAAACGAGACATGCGACGGCTCATCAAATTCGCTCTCGATGACTTTCAATGTGTTTCCGCAACAGGGCAGTTGCCTTGGCGACATCTCCCGCCGCAAGATCATTGACGAGCCGGCGGTGATTCTCTACGCCTGACTTCCAATCGGCTTTCCGAACGCTTTCGCGAAACGTTTGAAAGAAGATATGCAGCAAGTCGTCGAACGCCACGAGCGGCTGCAATCCGCTCGCTTCCAGCAGGAAACGGTGGAACTCAATATCGATGCCAATGAACGTTTTCAAATCGAGTGCCGCCTCAAACTGCCGCACAAGTTCTCGCAGTTTTGCCTCAATCGCCGGATGCTCGGTCGGCAGCCGATCACCGGGCGCAAGTTGTCGCTCAGTAATACATTGTTTGATTTGATCGGTCGCTTGATCGCGAACCTTGGGACGGCGCAACGCGTGCATGGCGAGCCTGCGGGGGTTTAACAGTGTTAGATCATCTGACAATCAAATTCACGTCAATAAATAATTGCCAGCGCATCCACACGCGTGAAGCAGCACTATTGATTTTTAGTGTAACACTAAGATGCGCGAAAGACTCCAGCGGAATACGCCAGCATCGGAATTAAATGAACGAACGATGGACTTTTTGACGATCACGAGGCGTGACGTTTCATGCCTCGGCAAAAATCTCAATCAAGTTTGCGATCAAATTCAGTCGATTCCCAACGCGTCGGAGTGTGTGAACGAAACGCGCTGGTTTGACTTGCGCAAGCCATGTACCGGCGGTCATAATCGGTCTGATGAGATATCACTTTCGTTCCCCGAGAGTTTCGAGCATGCCTCGCAGGAGGCCGAAATCGTGCCGGCGCATTTTCCAAGTAGTGGTGGCCGAAGCGGAACCGTTAAGTACGATGTCCACAACGCGGCTGGGTGGGAATTCCATTGCCGCAACGCCTCCGCTTAACGACAAGAGCCCGCCACCGGAATGACACCCGATGCAGCGTTGAAGACCGTTAGGAAAGTGATCCTCCCCGTTGAAAGGCTCCATATCCGTTAGCCGACGTAAGTAAACCGATGAGTCCTTTTCAAGAATCGCGTCCATCGACAGTTCGAACGCAGCGCTGCGGACCGGATGCAGATTTCCATTAGCGGAGTTTACCGCTCGCTTGAAATCGAGAAATGCCAGCGACTTGGTAACGGGCGTTGCCGTGGGTTTGCCTTGGTGCGAAATGACAAGCATGCGTTCGAGCAACACCGCTTGAACTCCGGCAGGAAATATTGGACTCGGCGAAATGGGCTCGTTCCGAGGTATGAGAAAATTCAGGATCTCATTTCGCCGACGCGAATCCGCAGCGGAATTGTTGTTGTGACTTTGGAGATATTCCTCTGCCTCTTTTCGTCCACTGGGGAACCGTACAAACAGCAAGAATTCGCTTCGACCGCGACGACTCCTTTCATGCGTGAGGGCAATTCGATGAATATTCTTGTGAGAGATCTGAAGCCACTCGCCGTCTGGTTTCAGCAGATCAGCCGGTAGATCAAGATCAAACGCGGGATTCCGCTTCTTGTCGTCTCCAATCGCCTTCGAAACATACGTGTTAGGCAACTCCGCGATCTCGTCGTCGGTTAAGGCGGAGGCTGCAATTATTTTCGCAAGTCGCAGCCGCAACGACTGATTGACTTCGTCATGATAATTGAGTTCACTCGCCAAGGAATCAAAGCCGTACCAAGCCGCCCGCTGCATCAAAAGCCGGACGATCGGGCCCTGTGATTGCAAAATGTTCGAGTCCTGAAGAGCCTTGTCGAGGACTATTAGAAGAGACGAATCATATTTCCGTAGTGAAAGTTCGTTATCGTCCTTTGGACGAACCGCTTCAAAAACAGCGTTCCAAACCGCGCTATTTTCGAACAACTTTGTCGACTGTCGCGTTCCCGACTCTTGCCCTCGGACGATGTGATTGCAAAGCCATGGGAAGGCCATTGCGATCATCAAGGAGCGTATGCTGATCAACGCGTGCCGTGGTGTGAGGGAAAGCGAAAGTAATTGCTGCAGACGCATGTGCGGTCTCGTGTCCGATAAGGGTGTGTTGTCCACATAGTCGTACAGTCCAAAGTGTAGACAATTGTTCCACTCTACTTGCCTCTTCGACACTCGATACACATCCGATTTTTATTTTTGGCATTCGTCGGTTTATTCATTGAGCTCGACACTGCTCTCGGCACCGCGAAGGCGAAGGAAGTCTCTTGCGAGTCCCTGCACTTCTGGAGAGGCATCTACTTTCAGCAATCTTGGGATTCCTATCTGTGCAAATGGAATTCTGGATGCGAGCGGCACAAAGATGGACACTTTCGTGTTGTGAATTATCTTTACCTTCCAATCATATTCCACAGCTGTTTGGGCGGTTACGGAATCCAAGGGATCAACGCCCGGCCGTGCGGGACCAGAGAGGTAATCGTTTACTGTGAAGATGTTTGGCAGTTTCGAGACTTGCATGAGGAATGCAGTTAGATGCTTGGCATCGCCGGAAAACAAAAATTCTTCCTGGGCGTACAATATCGAATTGGAAAATGCAGATGGCATCAAGCAATCCTCAAAGTCACGATGAATCATCTTGACGAACTCAGCGCTTTTTGGATTCGAATCATAAGGAGCTGCGGGCAGTATCCCTTGCCCACCGACAAACGCTCCTTTCGCATCGCTAGAATACGTCACGGATTTACGCAACTCGTTGATGCCATGCGTTGGATCGATGAACTCAATCAATCGGAAAGTGTACACGGTTCCACCGCCGATGTATCCCGTCCCTTCTCTGTAATCTTCAATTTCTGAGAACACAAATCTTGACCTACGAGCGAACTGTTCGTTGAGCTCGAAGCGATAAACCAAAATCCCATCTTGCTCCGTCTCGGGAGCGACTGGGCAGCCGGCGACAAAACCATCGCGGCCAATGACAGAAAGGCATGCCCCGCGAACAAGTCGCAGTTTCGCGTCGGCCGGTTCGCTGGCCTTGGATGGATCACGTTTGATAATGAAAGCAACTTTACCGTTTTCCTTAGAATTCATCTCGAACGCGAACTCTTTGCCGAGCAGCGGTGGTTTCATGTCGACGTGAATCTTCATGGCGTGAGCCGCATTTGTTGGACAAAACAATGTGCAGGCGAGAGTGAATGTCAGTGTCAGGTAACTCATTTGTTTGCTCCTTGTGCGTGTGGCGAAATCACGGAACCTACCTATACGACCACCAAGAAGTGATTTTATTAGCTCAGGTTCTTGAAAACTCCGGACACATTTCACGGAACGCCTTGTTCTGACGTACTTTCGGGAACAATGGCTCGATTGCGTTCCATTCTGAATCTATCAAATTGAGTATAGACATCTGGGCTGCTTCCTGAGTTACTCTGGCGATGCACTTGGGAGGGCCTCAGAACCAAAGTGGGTTCTGGTCGAAGCGAGGGATTTTAAAATCTTCGACGAGGTGAAGAAAATGGTGTCATGCACGTATCTGAGACCTTTCACTCTAACGCCCCATTTCGCTCGGATCCTCCGAATCTGTACCTTAGCCATTATCGAATGGTTCTTGCGATTCGAAACGAGAGGTAAATTCGGTTTTGCGCCGCCCCATGATCATTGCGGTGAGGGGCACGAGCGTCTTGAGGCTGAAACAACATCGCCGCTCCTCGCGTATTCATCCGTCGTCCCCCCTCAAAAATGCGAATTTCTCGAGCCGGATCGTCTCTCGGGCCAGTGCTTTGGCTCGGATTGAGCTCGTATGGGTCTTGGCACCATTCCATGGCGTTTCCCAAAGCATCGAACAAACCGTAATCGTTGGAGAGTAAACCACCGACAGGATGCCCCTCGAAGTCGGAATTCTTGGCCGTCCAAGCGTAGTTGTTTAACAACTCGTCCGCGAATCCAAAGTGCCTGCCGAGCTCGTAACCACCGCGAGCTGCGAATTCCCATTCCGCATCGCTCGGCAATCGATAGCCTGTTCGATCCATGTAGTTTTCGGGCAATCTCATTCCCGGAATGATTGAGTCGATGGGCGGGTAACACATTTGCGATTCGTCCATTCCTTCACGTTCACTCAACCAACGACAGAATTTTGCGGCCTCGAACCAATTGATAGCAACCATCGGGCAGTCGTCCGAGGGTGTATAGTCTTTCGGGCAAGTAGCAGCCGGCTGGAATTGCTGATAATCACGCAAGGTCGTTTCCAACGCAGCCATCCAATACGGATGCCCGATTCGAACTTGATGGCGTGTTTCTTGTCGACCATCTCGCTTGGGTTCATTCTCGTGCGAACCCATCCAGATCGAAGCGGGCGGCTCTATCCGAATCAATCGCATGCCGAGCGAGTTGCTTATCTCGCGTTGGCTGTTTGGAGGAGTATTAATTTCGCATTCAAGTTTCCAAGCACGCTTAAGTGACTGCATAGCTGACCGCAAACCTGGATCATCGATTCGGATCGATTCGTCCGCGAGCCACGACTCAACGCCGCGTCGGGCTGATTCCGGGAGCGTTACCAATTTATATAGGGAGAGTGCCTGTACTGCAGCTCGCAGGAACGCAGCGTCGGTCGACAACTTGAGTTGATTCGTCAGCCACGTTGGCGAGACACCGTACCGACTGAAAAAGTCGATCATCAAGCCGCGCGATTCCGCATCTGTCTGGCTGGAAAGAATCAAGCGAGCGGGTGCGTCGTCACCAAGCTCCAGTCTAGCCATTGCCACGCGCACTTGACGGCGAGACTTTTCCGACTCCGATTCGGCGGTTGGAATCGGTCGATACCAAACTGAGCTGTACATCGCCGTTCCTGCATCCGATGTATTGGTCGAATGCACACTCCATGGACGGTAGGATTGCCGAGCGTACGAAGCAGCTGACAATTGATGTTTGTTCCAGTCGCAATAGTCAATGAATTGGGTTTGCAGAGGGAGCCCACTCCAATCCAGCTCCATCATTCCGCGATCCGGATGATCGAGGGGACGGGCACCCAGTCGAGCTTGAACGAGAAATGTCTCCTGCCACGTCGCTCGGTTTCGAAACTCATCGGTAGACATGTTCCAGCCGTCGGTGGGTGAAACGCTGCGATCCAATCGCCAGCGAACGCTAGAAAAACATTCCTCGCCACCCCGATCGTGGACCAGAACGTTGGCTCTCGGAATGAACCCTCGCGACAGCAACGGTTCCCAGCCATCGCTTTGATGGTTAGGTGCGGGAATGGCGATGTACATGTCACTTTCAAGGACACCGGGAAAGGGCGGACGATCAGTCCATATGCATGCATAGACGAAGGACTCGCCTGAATTTTTGGAATACGCAACAACATCTTCCGCAAACAAACCGTCGTTTCTATACGTTTGATGCACCTGTCGCAATGTTTCACTGGATGCTTCCAATACAAAGCGGGACTTCCGTTGATCCCGTTTCCAATAGACCATCCAGCCCACGGATTCCCCAACGCGATGTGGCGAAAGTCCGGCAATTCGATATCCGTGTTGGTCGGCCGCATCACTCCATTTCTCAAGCTCGTCGGGGCGAACGTGCGGGGCGATGACATAATGCTCGTTAGCGATTGCACCGGACTGCTGAAGCTGGCTAGCCCATTCCAATGAGATGGGTGCTACTCCGCTTGCGTTGTCGAAACCAAGATTCCACCAATCGGTATCTGGGCCACTCGGACTCCAACCCGCATCGTTCAAAAGAGGCAACTGTCGAAGTACTTCGATCGACGCTTCATGCTTCTTTAACGCTTCTAAAAGGGGTCGGTAGCCGGTCGAACCGGAACGAGTCAATTGGCTGGCTAGTAGCGATGGGTTACCGGCAGCATAACGAGCCAAGAAGTTTGCAGCGTTCAGTGTCGAGAAGCCTGATTGATCTGCAATGGAACGGTATGCATCCTGAATCGCATCGAGCAACTCCGAACCGATCACTTCAAATCCAACGACCCACTGATTCACCACAATCGGATTCTCGGCCAGCAACAGCCGAACCACGCGCTCTTTGTCAGCGATAACATGATGATGAAGCGATGGCAGATGAGCCATCAAGCAGGCCAGTCGCAGTCGTTCATTGGCGCCGAGGCTTTCCATACGCCACTGCTTTAGAAGTGTGGCGTCATCAGGAAAATAGTCCGAAGGGATACCTCGGCATAGCTTTGAAACATCATCAGGGGATGACTTCATCAGGTATTCGAACAACATTTGACGGGCCGCTGGCATTGGGTGTGACTTTGCCAAAATCGCGCGAGCTTTTTTGTCTGCAATCGTGTTTGGGTCATCGAGTCTTGACTGCACAAGCGATTGAACCAATGGCCCTGACTTACGAAAACCAACGGATTGTGCGATGGCTTCCGAGAGTTCGGCTCCGAGCAATCGATCGACATTGGCTTGGGCGATTTCGTAGGTTTGGTATTCGTGGAGTTTGTGCCAAGCGAACAGTACTCCAGAGAGCACGGCCGCGCTTACAATCATCCAACCTGAAACGATTCTTGCATGATGATTCCGAGCGGCTCTCATCATGTTACGTTGTGATTCAGTCCATGACTTTGGACTGAGTCGATTTCGTAGGGCGGCATACTCGGCCAGCGTCGGCAGTGACTGCCACGTGGGTCGATTGCGATAAAGTTCCGTGAACTCTTCAAGGCGAAGTTGTGCCTGACCACGTCGCGTTCCCAGTTGATGCTTGTCCAACCAATAGCGAACAGCCGCGATCAAAAAATCGTGCGTGAGTTGATAGCCGGCGTCAGCGCTTCGCGCTGGTTCCGCTGCCGCATGAGAATCCTCTTCTTTCACCTCGCGATCCGAAGGAGTGATCAGATGAAGTTCCGAGTCGAGAATACGAAGCAAAGCGTGAAAAGATTTTTCGTCGTGATAGCCTGCAGCTTCTCGCAAGCTCTCTTCGCTTCGAATCGAGCCCTTGATTTTGGCTCCCGTCGAAGGCAACAAACAACGCAAAACGCGTCGAGCTCCATCGGCATGAACATGATACTTGCGAGGTGCAGACGTCGCGTCAAAGGTTTGATCGAGAAATTGAAATCCGAGTCCAGCTCTGTGATCGTTCGTTAATATAGAGCTATCGTTCCATTCCCGATGCTTAATCATCTCTGCGAATATTGCCAGTTGAACACAAATTACGCGTCCATCGACGGCCAGATAGTCAACCGCAGCGTCGAGGAATCGGTTTTCGCGTTGCGAGACGTTGCTTGCCAATTTTGGAAGCTGCCCGTAGGCCTGGCCGAACAACATTAGAACATGCCTCGCATGTTTCTTGGTAAACAAGTCCACAGACGATGCATTGTGGTTCTCCGAAATCTCCAAATCCAACGCTTGCATGAGTCGCGTTATGCCCATCCAAAAATCATCGCGAACCATCAAGATCGCTTGCAGGTTGATACCATCGCATTGTCGCAGCGCGTCGACGAGCGAGGAGCCATCGATTCGGGAAGCATGCGAAAATAACCATTGCTCGAACTGATCAATGCACAAAACAACTTTTCGTGGACTGTTGCGACGCAACCACGTGAACACTCGGACCAATAGATCCTCATCCGTATTCGGTTCGCTACCCAAGATGCGTTTGGGGATATCGAGAGCTGCAGAGAGTGAGGAAAGCAGGGATTTTTCGGTTGCCGTATCGGACGCTTCGACATAGATGCAATCGATTTGCGGTGAAAGCAAAGGCTTGAGCCCAGCGCGAAACATCGACGTTTTGCCGCAGCCGCTTGGTCCGTAAATCACTCCTACACTAAATGCTTCCTGAGGCAATCGACTTTCGATGCGCGTTTTCCAGAAGCGGAGCGATTCCGGAACTCCCCGTTGATCATACGGACCAGGAAGTAATTGCAAGAACGACGCCGCGTCGGATGCATCGAACGGACGAAGGCTTCTTGGAACCACGGACATGCCCTCACTGGCGTCTGAACGAACCGATGAACGCGTGTCTGGTCGAGTAGCCGACCCAGAATCGGTCGGAGGGACGACAATGTCCGAAACCGTCTTTTGCGAACCATGTTCGGGTTGCGACGGACCGCTTGCAAATTCTAGAAGGTCCTTGGCGAGTTCGTCGGCTCGCTGGTATCGATCGTGGATCGACTTGGCCATCGCTCGCAGACAGATCCTTGCTAGCTCACGAGGAAGATCGGAATTGAAGCTACAGGGATTTTCAGGCTCGTTCAACTGAATCGCTCGAAGCAGTTGCCGCGTGTTATCAGCACGGAACGGTCGGTGACCGGTCAGAAGTTGATACAAGACGATTCCTAACGAAAAAATATCCGAACGACCGTCGACTCGATGCCCTTCACCACGCGCCTGCTCCGGACTCATATAGGTTAGAGTACCAACATAGGCAGGACCGACATCGGGGTCTGCATCGCACAATGCGAGACCAAAGTCAGCGACATATGGCCGCCCCATTTTGTCGACTAGTACGTTACTAGGTTTTACATCGCGATGCACTACTCCGTGTGCATGTGCATAAGCCAAGGCTTCGGCGATTTGGGCGGTCATGCTTGCTATATGCATGAAACCGGGGCGTTGATCTCGCAGCCACGTTCCAAGGTGTGCGCCATCGATGAGTTTGGTTACGATAAAAAACGGAACCTCGCTACTCGTCGAGGCCTGATACACGGGCAGGATGTGAGGATGGTCTAATTGGGCGATTGCGCGGGCTTCATGAAGATAGGCCTTCGCATTCCTCGCAGCGTCCGCATTCGAAACGTGCGGAATCTTAATTGCGACTTCACGTTGGAGAATCGTATCGTAGGCTAAATAGACAATTCCGAACCCACCTTTTCCAAGCACGGATCGAATCTCGAACTCATTAATCTGCGATGCAGGTGCCGCAGGTGGAACTGCCCTCTTGCTTGCCGGGCTGTTGTCAAAGGAGATCGATTCGTCCTCCATTGGCTTAACCGGCAGTGACCGCGTGTCATTTATCGATTTAAAAGGGTCCTGCTCTTGGGTCACACTGTCATTCCAGTTGCTTCAGAGGAAAAGGTGTCAGGCCTGCGTCAAGAACAGTTTATCTTGTTTTGGTTTACCATGAGGGTGGATAGTCCTTACTCGTCCAAGTCGCTTGACTATTCACAACATCCTTGATTGGTCTCGGTGGACAGCCTCTCTCAACGCTTCGCCTGGTCGCAGGCAATTCAAGTTCGCTCGGCATTACATTGTCTTAGTCTATCCAATTTGGGTGTCGACGCACGGATGAGGGAGATAGAACTTGGTGAACGCATAGACTACTCCACTGCAAATCTTGTGCATTATCGACCAAATTCGCTCGAGTTGCATTCCGTTCCGCTTATCGGCGTGAGGTAATGAAATGATCGTCGTACTGAATTGGGAACGACCTAAATCTTCCATGATAGAACTTCTACCTGCTAGGGATCAACTTGTCTAAGATTGGTTTTAGCTTGCATGCATAGAGCCAATAGCCGCCTTCCTGACTCAGATGGATGTTGTCCGGAGCGAACAGCTCCTTTTTGATCGTCCCGTCGGCGTTCGTGAAGTCGGTCCACATGTCGAATACCTTCACTTGGGGATCGCTGTCGAGCCTCAACGGATCGAGGGCCGCGTTAGTCTGTTTGATATCTTCGTAGAATCGATTGCCGGGTGTATGAGCGGGCAGAATCTTCGACACGAAGATGGCTGCCTCAGGAAACTTCGCACGCAGATTTTTCACGCACATCTGAACGCCGAGCGCTGCGGCTTCGATGCCCGTCTCCGGAGTGAAGAACATGTTGTTGTTGCCGATCATGAGCACGATCGCCCTAGGCTGAAGCCCCTCGGCACCTCCATGATCAAGACGCCAGAGCACATTCTGAGTCTTGTCACCGCCGATACCGATGTTGACGGCTGTTAACTTTGGAAAGTGCTTCTTCCAAGCTTCGCCCCACTGAATTGTAATGCTGTCGCCAACGAGCAGCACATCGATGGGACCTTTGTTTTCCTCCACGATTTTCACGTGTGCTTCGTGCAACTTCAGCCACGCATCGCCGCCAAAGTGCCCCGCGCAGGGAACCTGCGGCCAGAGCTTCGGTAGATGCTTGTTGGATTCACGACCTGGCCGGCGATCATGCTCTGGCTTCTCAACGACGTAAGCCCTCTCCTCTGGTGTGAGCGGCCAGCCGGTCTTTTGCGGCTCGGCTGTGACATAGGGGTAATCGAGTGCCTGCACCGCGGACGACCGTGTGAGCAGCTGGGCGATGATGAAGATGAGGCGGTGTTTCATAGCTGGAGTGGTTTGAATGGGGTTAATTGGGTGCTGCCTTGCCTGTCATCAGCAGTGGCTGCGGGTTCTTGACCTGCCCCGCATCGCGCACACCAGGGGCACGGTTGTTCTTGTTGGCTTTGCCCAGGCCGAGATCGGCACCCATCTTTGAAATCAACTCCTGCAGGCGTTTCACCACAACTGGATGCTGCGCTGCGACATCCCTCGTTTCGCCGATGTCCGTGTCGAGATTGTAAAGACGCGGAGAGATGGCCGAAGCGATGGCGGATCGCTCGTCGGTCTTGGTTGTCGTCTCTTTCCAAACATTTCCTTTGCCGCTGTCCGTGCCAGGAGAACCGCCGGCACCCTCGGAATCCTTTTGGTCGGCGATGACAAGCTTCCACGGGCCTGATCGCACAGCCTCCAATGAACCCCACAAAAAGTAATAGATTGCATCGTGAGGCGATTTCTTGCTCTGCCCGGAAAGCACTGGCCAGATGTCTAGACCGTCGATTTTCGGCTCCGCTGGGACTTCACCACCGGCGAGACCCACCAACGTGGGGAGCAAGTCGATCTCGCTCGTGACCACGTCACTGACGGCACCTTCGGAAATTTTGCCCGGCCACCACGCGATCGTCGGCTCGCGCAGCCCACCTTCCCAAGTGCTGCCCTTTTTGCCACGTAGCGGAGCGTTGCTGTAACTCTTTCCTGTGCCGCCATTGTCGCTGGTAAAGAGCACCAGAGTGTTCTGGTCGAGATGCAATTGCTTCAGCGTTTCCATCACGCGACCTACGCTCGCATCGACTTCCTCGACCCAGTCGCCATAGTCACCGTTGGTTGATTTTCCTTGGAACGCCTTGCCTGGCTGCAGTGGCGAATGAACGGCGATGTGTGGCAGGTAGAGAAAGAACGGTTTATTTTTGCTCGCGGAGATGAACTTCTCCGCCTCCTCGGTGAAGCGCTCCGTCAGTCGATCTTGCACCGGCGGTGCCTCGATGACTTTCTCGTCCCGCAGCAACGGCAGTGGCGGCATGGGGTTTTTGGCATCTGGCTTTTTTCCGGTGCTGTCCATGTTATTCGAGTAGGGAATTCCGAAGAAGTGATCGAACCCATGCCGCGTTGGAAGGAACTCCGGTTGGTCGCCTAAATGCCATTTGCCGATGCACATTGTGGCATAGCCCAGCGGCTTTAAATGATCCGCGATCGTTTTCTCCTTCGCACTGAGCCCGGCGCCCTTCACCGGAAATAGCACGTCTGCGATGCCCACTCGCTTCGCATAGCAACCCGTCATGATCTGTGCCCGCGACGCACTGCAAAGCGGCGCGCAGTAGAAGCTAGTAAGCTTCATGCCTTGCTTGGCCATGAGGTCCAGGTTGGGCGTGCGATTGAGCTTCGAGCCGAAAGGCCCGATGTCGCCGTAGCCCATGTCGTCGATCAGGATGACGACGAAGTTGGGCTTGGCCGGTTTGGTGTCAACGGCTTGCAGTGCAGCCAGCGGCGCAAATAGCAGGGCAGTGAACAGCGTGAGAATTTGTTTCATGTTTATCATTTGAGGGTTAGGTGGCTCTGGAATGCGCGCTCACGGCAGCGGCGGGAGCTATTCGGGGCAACGGAAGGTGCGATGTCGGCTGTCGTCGTAAGCCAATTGGAGCCACGGTTTGTATTTGCTGATGAAACCGTTGGGTTAGTTCATCGCGATTCCGGATCCGTCCATTATCTCGATCAACGTCCGCGTCTTGCGATATCCGGGGCAGAGTTCGAAGGAACGGACGCTAGGCGACTCGTTTTGCGTTGGCATAGTTGACTATCGCAAAATGGAATCGCCTTTCGAACTCAGCTAGTTCACGATGATTAATGAGCCTTGGGATCGGATTCTTTAGGTCCGAATTGGAATTGCCACAATAAAATGGATTCAATATCCATGCGATCTTTGCCGATGTGACCTTAAACTTGCTCTCACGAGATGAGAGCGAAACCTGCGACAACTTACACTTGGTGTTCGCTTGACGAAGCGATGCTAGGCTAAGTAGGCATCCAAGAAAGAGTGCCAAAGCGATGTAGTGGTTGGGTGTCATCGAAGTGCGCTCCACGAGTGACTAATTCTTGTTGGGTATTTTGAGGATACGGTTGTTGTAGCTATCGGTGATGTAGAGCTCGCCGGTAGTTGGATGCACGGTTACTCCGTGCGGGCGGGCGAGCTGGCAATCGATTGCGAGGCCGCCGATTCCTTCTTTGCCGGAGACTCCTGTTCCGGCGACACGAGAAAGGGTTCCAGCCGTCGGGTCATAGATCCGCACGAGATGATTCTCTGCATCGGCGATAATGACACGGTTCATCGGATCGATGCAAAGGTGTTTTGGGCCGTTCATCATCGCTGCCATTGCGGGTTCGCGTTGAGCTGTCTCCGTTCCCTTCTTGCCGCTCGCATTCACAACGGTTTCAATCGTGCCGTTGGATCGAACTACTCGGAGTGCATTGCCGTTGCGTTCCAGAATGTAGACGTTGCCAAATCGATCGGCTGCTACGGCTCTTGGGTCGACCAAAGGTGCCTCCGTTGCTTTCGCTCCGTCCTTCGGAATTCCCTTTTCACCGTTTCCCGCCACAATACTCGCCACGCCGGATTCAAGATCGATGCGATGGATTCGATGCAAGTCGGCCACAAACAACTGTGAACCGGCAAAGTCCGTAGTAATGCAATAGGGGCCGAAGCTCTTTGCTTTCTCCATTGCAACGGAGAAGCTGGACAGCGAATCGACTAGCAGGGTCTTCGGGTCCACTTGCCGAATGCGTCCGTTCCAAGTGTCGGCAAGGAGAACGCGTCCGTCCCTTCGTATTGCCAAATTGTGCGGGCCGTTGAACTTGGCATCTTTGGCCGGTCCTCCGTCGCCCTGGAAGCCCGGCGCTTTCTGGCCGGCGATATGCACAAGGTTTCCACGATCATCCACCTTGAGGAGACGATTCCCCGAAGCCATCTCGACGATCCATAGATGACTGGACGCGTCGAAGGCAGTTCCAAAGGGCTCCTTGAGCAGAGCCTCGCTCGCAGGGATATCGACTGAATCTCTCTGACCGCCAGCGACCAGTTCAATTCGATCGGCCGATCGCTTCTTGGTTAAGACGCGTATCTTGTGCGATTCGCTGTCACCGATGTAGATCGAGTCGTCGACATCGGAAAAGATGCCGTGCAATCTCGCAAGCTTGCACTGCGTCGGATCGCCGTCTGGACCGTCTCCTGCACTTCCGGTGCCAGCGATCCATTCAAGGTTGCCGGTCTTGGGGTTGATCATGCGAACACTATGGCTCTCGGTGTCAGCAAGCCAGACGTTTCCTTGGCTATCGATGGTCAAGCCCTTGGGGCCTTTGAGCGTAGCCAATTTTGCGGGCCCTCCATTTCCTGTAAACCCGCTCTTGCCGGTACCTGCCGCATGAAAAATCTTGCCTGTCTTGAGATCGAGTTTAAAGACTTGGTTTCCTTCACGCGTTGCGAGCCACATGTTACCTTGTCTATCAAAGTCGACAGAACGTGGGCCATTAAGCGGGGACTCTGCATATGCGGCCCCATCGTCTGTTGCACCGGGTTTACCTGTTCCAGCAATCGTCGATATGCGATTGTTGGTCATATCGATGCGACGGATGACATGGTTACCGATGTCACAAACGTAAAGATGGCCATCGGGTCCAAACTGGATACTGTGCGGCTTATTGAATTGGGCTTCGGCTGCTGGGCCGCCGTCGCCGGAGTAGCCGGTTCGACCGGTACCTGCGAAGGTCGAAATGAGACCCGATTGAAGATCGATTTTGCGGATGCAATGGTTCATCATGTCGACTGCATACAGATTGCCCCTTTGGTCGAAGCGGATTTCGTGTGGCATATTAAAACTGGCATTCAATGCCGATCCTCCATCGCCGGAATATCCTTTTGTACCGTTGCCAGCCATGGTTTGTAGTGTGCCATCTTGGCGAATACGACGAATGCGTTGTCCGGAGTATTCGCAAAACCAAATGCAACCATCCGGTCCGCGAATGACTCCAAACGGATTGTCTAATTGGGCGTCGATCGCAGGTCCGCCGTCGCCGCTGAAGCCTGGTTTGCCAGTACCCGCAATGGTTCGGATCGTCCAGTCGTGTGCATGCGCACTTACCAGAACAATCAGTGTGAACAAGGCACCGAACAAAAAACGAATTGCGGTTTGAGGCATGGGCTTAATTTCAGGGAGAGCTGGAGGGATAGCAAAAACACTCGCCGCTATTTTGCGTTGAATAGAATATCGAGTATATCAGCAACTCCACGTAGCGTTTTAATCGTCCGTTCTAGGATTTGGTATCATTAATTAGGAAAAAATAGCTGGCGAGCGACGAATGTCCGTGTTCGCGATTTCTACGCGAACGCAAGAGGCTCGTTTGAGCCACCCCTTAGTACCAATTGGAACTCGAAATGCAGTCGCTTCCCATTTTTCTAGTAGTCGTACTGTTGGCCTTCGGCCAAACGATCCCAGTTGCATTTGCCCAAAATAGCATTGATTCGTACGATCCTGGCGAGCAAGCAGGTCGGGAGTCGGATGTCCAGAATCAAGACGAGTTGGATTTGTGGCGGGGATCTTTGATCGGGATCAATTTGCAACAAAAAGACGACGGTATTTATGTTACGACGATTCAGTCCGAAGCGTCGGCGGGTGGGTTCCAGGTCGGCGATCGTGTTTCGAGAATCGGCACCGTGGACTTGCAAAAGAGTGGGCTTGAGGCGCTTCGCCAAATGCTTGCTGAGACGCCGCCAGGGACTCGCATTCCGATCGCCATCTTTCGGGACAACATCCCGATCGATTCGTTTGCGATCTCGTTTCGCCCGGAACTGATCGATGTCGATTCTATTGATAGTAACATCCGGAAGAACTTGATTATAAAGAAACATCTGACTTCTCGGGGAAAGATCGATTTGCTCGAGGGGCTTAAATCTCGAATGCTTAACGCCGTCCGTCAGTGTGACTCGCCTCGCGCGGCGCAAGAGTGCCTCAATAAACTGATCGATGAGCTAGATTTGTCGCATAGCGCTTATGTGCCAGCTTGTAGCATGACCACTTTGAACAATGAGAGCACTGGCGACGTTGGAGTCACATTACGACGTTTTGCGATAAACGGAGTGGAGGGTTACTTTGTGATCGATCTCAAACCTGGCTCGCCCGCGTTCCAGTCGTCGCTACGATTGGGAGATCGTGTCGAGACAATCAATGGCACGCCTATCGAACTCTCACGACGATTGGTGTTGGTAGGCGAGGAGCAACGGTATGGAGCTTTTGGATTGCGAGTCGACATTGATGAAACGATTCAGGTTCAGCACAGACACTCTGATGGCGACGATATGGAGTTGATCTCCATTCAAGCCACGGATTCACCTTCACCGAAAAGCACCATGGACGCCAGTGTACGCGTGGTCGAATCGAGCGGTTGCTGGGTTGGGTATATTCGCTTGTGGAACTTGATGACGCCAGACATTGGAAAGATGTTTCGAGATCACGTAAAAACCGCGTTCGCCGATTGTGAAGCGCTGGTGGTCGACCTGCGTGGCAGAGGAGGTCAAATAACGGTGGTATTGGATATTGAAAAGACCATTCGCAAGCTAGATATCCCGGTGGTGTTAATTACCGATGAAATGACACGTAGCGCCAAGGAGATACTCGCATTCCGATTAAAGCGGCTGAATAACGTTTTCGTCATTGGTGAGCGAACGTCCGGTGCCGTCACGGGAGCAAGTTTCGTGACTCTTCCTTCAGGCAATACGCTAATGATGCCGGTGCAGTCAGCCGATTCGCTTAAGACTTACGCGGAAGGCGAAATACTTGAAGGAGTGGGTGTTGAACCTGACGAGCGAATCGACTTCTTTGAGCCCTTTTGCAACGGAAAGGACCGCCTCTTTGAGGCCGCCATCAAACGAGCGCCGGAGCGAATCGTCCGTTAACTTCGTCCTCGAAGGGCGCAATCCACCTTTCACCTTAAAATTTCGCTAACAGGACGTCCTTTGCTTATCGCAAGGGGGCGATTGAAGCGGTCTCTCAACTCAGTTTCGGGTGCGAATCCAAGACAGTGAAAGATCGTAGCCGATAGGTCCTGAGGTTCGACCCGCCCCTCAAGCGGAAACCCGCCTTGGCGATCCGATCGGCCATGAATAGCTCCCCCTTGGATGCCACCACCAGCTAGTGCGGCTGAAAAAACATGCCCCCAATGGTCTCGACCACCACTCGGATTAATCTTCGGCGATCGACCGAACTCGCCCATCCACACAACTAAGGTCTCATCCAGCATACCGCGATTTTCAAGATCCTCGAGCAAAGCCGAGTAGGCTTGGTCCATCGGAGGCATCAAAGCGTTCTTGAGTCGATCGGTATTCTTTGCATGCGTGTCCCATGCAGGCGCGACATTTTCGTCAGTCTCTCCACGAGTCCAATTCACTTGCACAAGCGATACTCCGGATTCCACGAGCCTTCGAGCAAGCAACACACTTTGGCCAAATCGATTTGCCCCGTATCGCTCGCGAGTCGATTCGGACTCATGCTCGATGGCAAACGCTTTCTGAGCCGTATTCGTTCGAAGCAAATCGATCGCTTTGTTTTGCCAAACAGCCCATCGCTGAGTCGACGTGCTGCTATGCAACGCGTCCAATCGCTGGTTCATTGTTTCCTGAAAAGCTCGTCGAGCCAGCAAACGATCCGTTGACATATCTGCGGGTAGCGTGAGCGTCGGAACTTGGAAATCTTTCTTGTGTGGATCGCAGTTAACAAGCCAGGGGTCAGCATGCTCACCTAGCCAACCCGCATCTTGACCTGGCCAAAGTATTCTGCCGGTGTTCCAAATCTCTTCGGGGAGTCGGATAGATCCAGGCAGGCTGGTCGCATCGCCTTTCAAATGTCGAACGACCGATGCAATGCTGGGCCAATCATTTGGCGCGCCAGCAAGTGCGTTCTCACTGTTCTTAGGGGAGTGCGGGGTACCGGTTAGCATCCAATAGCCGCTCGATGAGTGAGCGTTATCATCCGTTGCCATTGCGCGAAGCACCGCGATTCGGTCAGTCCATTTTGCAGTTAGGGGCATGAGTTCACCAACACGTAGCCCTGGCGTGGCGGTAGCGATTGTCCCAAGATCGCCACGAACTTCGCTGGGTGCATCCGGCTTGGGATCCCATGTTTCATGTTGAGGTGGACCGCCAAGCAGAAACAATATGATGCAAGACTTGGCTCTGCCAAACGAACTGGCAAAACCGCTTGCATGATTTGGCTCTCGGGCATTGGCTCGAGCTTGCATGAGCTGTGGTAGCCCAACACCGAGCGTACTCAAGCCACCAATGCGAAGCCACTCGCGTCGCGAAAGACCATCGCACAATTTAGCACCATGATGACTTAACGAAAGCATGGATGGGTTCTGTTTGTCGAGATTGAGGCGGGAGGATGGGAATAAACCAATCGACGTCAGTATAGCAACACAGGTTGGTCGCCAAAAGAAATCGGCCCACGTCCGCGAAATTCCGTAAACTTTCCTGGCATTCGAAGCCAGGATTATTGAGAACACTCTCTGTCTCGGCTAAGCTTCACTCGATCCATGAAGCTAACAGCCCAATTTAGGAATTTCCATGCACCGTCGATTTTCGCGTCCTGCCGCCGCTCTTTTTTTGGCAATCTCGTTTCTTACCATACCCGCGCAAGCCCAGTTTAGCGGCAGCATGGAACCGCCGGCCGAATACAAGACGGGATTCGATGTCATCACGGATGAACGAGCGAAAGAGTGGCTTTCCGTTCTCGCTGGACCTGTTTTCGAGGGTCGGGGTACTGGCCAACTCGGATACACACGCGCGGCACACTGGGTTGCAGGTAAGACCGCCGAGTTCGGGCTTGAGCCTATGGGTGATGGTGGCACCTACTTCCAGATGTTACCGATGTCACGGCTATCGGTTGAACCCACTCAATCGAAACTAACTGGCCCAAATGATCTCTCGATCGTGTTCGATAAGGCGATAGGGCTCGAACGCTTTACCAATGTCCCTGAAGTTAGCGGGGCCGTTGCCTTTGTGAAAATTGCAGGCGACTCGCCAAAGCTGGACGAATCGATTTCGCTCCGAGATAAAATTGTCTTCTATACGGCAGATGAAAAGTCCCAGGGGCGGGCTCAAATGCTTCTTGCACGTCAGCGTCCAATCGCAAGCTTTCGCATCGTCGATTCTGAGCCCAAGTCTGGTTCGCAGCTGCAACGTGACGGCGGACGCCAGCGCGCAGCCAGTCTTTCCGGAACAATTTCTACTGCGGCTGCTTCGACCATCGCGAAAGCGGTCAGTGGCGGCGATTCAAGCTGGACCAAGCCTCTAGAAAACGACGGTGTCGAGGTGCACACTGCTGAGAGCATCCTTAAACTGGAGCTTCGATATCGCGAGGAACCGACCGCAGTTCCAAATGTGCTCGCTTGGCAGCCTGGCTCGGATCCAGATTTGCGAAATGAATACGTTGTCATCGGCGCTCACTTGGATCACCTGGGTCTTCAAAATGGATCGATGTTTCCAGGTGCCGACGATAATGGCTCTGGCTCAACAGCCCTGCTCAACATCGCACGCGCGCTTTCAGCGAACCCGATCAAGCCGAAACGAAGCATTCTATTGATGTGGTTTGCTGCGGAAGAGATCGGACTGGTGGGCTCAGCCTACTACGTCGATCATCCACTGTTACCCCTAGAAAAGATGGTATGCATGCTCAACGTCGACATGGTGGGACGCAACGAAGAAAAGCAAGGGGATTTGGCGAGTGACAATGAAAGTTCTGTCCACCTGGTCGGAAGCAAACAAGGGGATCTAGCGCTGCATGAGGCGATCATGAAAGCCAATCAGTACGTAAACTTCGCCTTCGAGTACGACGAGGAAGGTGTCTTTGGCAGAAGCGATCAAGCCAACTTCTTTAAGAAGGGTACGTCGGTCGCGTTTCTTTTTGGTGGATTCCATCCAGACTATCACAAGACGACCGACGATGTCTCGAAGATCAACTTCCACAAGATTGCGGCCGCTGCGAAACTCTTCTATTTGACAGCACATTACGCAGCCGACCATGGTTCGTTTAAGCTGCCGGTCAAGGAGGAAAAGAAGGAAGCGGCCGTCACACCGGAAAAGTAGTGTAAATCCATTGTTTCTCCTGCAAAAAGGCTGGACCGAATGCGCGGCGAGAATTGGACAGAATGGGAGGCAGACGTTAGGGTCTCTCTCAAGATAGTTATTGACAGGGATGGTGCCGCAAAGATAGTATGAGAGTCCCTCCGTGGATTGGTTGCATTGGCGAATTCCACACCCTTGCTGCTTTTTCCCTCAAATTAAGTTTGGGAACATTTTCGATGATCGCATTCGCAAATGCAAACCAACTCTCTTTTGTCCTACTGATTTTCGTCGCCTCCGCAAACGCTCTTTCGGCTGTGGAAATACAGGGCGATTCAGGTCCGGATACGGTCAATCAAACGCGATTTTTCGAGAGCAAGGTTCGACCACTCCTTATCAACCATTGCGTGCGATGTCATGGCGATGAAAAGCAGGAGGGTGGGCTGCGATTGGATAGTCAGGCTGATTTTGCCAAAGGGGGAGATAGTGGTGTGATTGTCGATTCGGCCGCGCCTGCCGAAAGCACCATACTCTCTGCAATTCACTACAAATATCTTGAAATGCCACCCTCCGGCAAACTGTCGGATGAAAAAATCGAGATCCTCGAACGCTGGGTTCTGAACGGCAGCTATTGGCCAGCTCAAACGGCGGCCATGACTTCACTAAAGACCGGGGAAAAAACATTTACGGATGAGGATCGTTCTTATTGGTTCTTTCAGACCCGCGCTCCGCTCAATCCACGACAGGATGAATCGGTAAGCGATCGTTTGGATGCATTTATCCACGAGGCGCTCATAGCCAACAAGGTTGCGTTCGCGGAGCCTGCAGACTCGCTGGCTCTCGTTCGGCGCGCCTACCTCGATTTGGTAGGAGTGACTCCAACGCCATCGGAGGTAAAAGCGTTCTTGGCCGAACCGATGGATACGGCTTACCCAAAGCTGATTGATCGATTGCTGGACGATCCTCGGTACGGGGAGCGGTGGGGGCGATTCTGGCTGGACTTGGTTCGGTTCGCAGAATCGGATGGTTACAAGCAAGACGATTTCAGACCAACTGCGTATCGGTATCGCGACTACGTCGTGAGATCGTTCAATCAGGACAAGCCCTATGCCGACTTTGTTCGTGAGCAACTGGCTGGCGACGAAATCGATCCGAACTCATTGGAGTGCAGGGATGCAAGTGGTTACTTGCGACTGTGGATCTACGAGTACAATCAGCGCGATGTCACGGGCCAGTGGACGGCGATATTAAATGACTTGACCGATGTGACCGGAGAAGCATTCATGGGACTGGGTTATGGTTGTGCAAGATGCCACGACCATAAATTCGATCCGCTGCTTCAAAAGGACTACTTTCGACTTCAAGCGTACTTCTCAGGCCTGATCCCGCGCGAGGATTTGCCGGCAGCGGACGATGAACAAATCGAACGCAATCAAGCGGACGAAGAACTGTGGCGGGAGGCAGCGCAGCCATTCTTGGATTCAATCGAGGCGATCGAGTCGCCGATTCGAGAGAAAACTATTCTGTCTGCTGTCAGTAAATTTCCTCCGGAAGTCCGACCGGCGTTGCTCAAGTCCGCCCAAGAACGAACGACTCGCGAAAAGCAAATTGCCCACTTGGCATCACTGCAGCAAGCACGGGATGTCAAGGAGATCAAATGGGACAAAGTGCTTAAGGGTGAAACTCAGAAGAATTGGTTGTTGGCAAAGGAGTATCTGAAACAACTCCCTGCACCTAAGCCAGCTTCACTGCCCATTTCGCTTACCGCGACAGATGCAGGGGTGGAAGCGGCCGAAGTCTACATTCCGGGCAAGTCGGCCATGGGACCGATTGCGCCTGGCGTACCCTCCATCCTGACCCCTGAGCCGATGGCGATCGCTCCCCTACACGACCGAAACTCAAGTGGTCGTCGACTTGCATTGGCCAATTGGATGATCCACCCGGAAAATCAGTTGACCTGGCGTGTCATTGTTAATCGGGTTTGGCAACAGCACTTTGGGCAAGGGATCGTGCCGAACGCGAGCGACTTTGGACGATTGACAGAGCCGCCAACTCATCCCGAGCTTCTTGACTATCTGGCAAGCAGCTTTGCAAAGGACAGCGGTCGATTCAAGTCTCTGCATCGATGGATTATGAATAGCCGTACGTATCGCCAATCCGCGTATCCAGCGTCGATCGAGACTTCTGCTCTCGTGGATCCGAACAACAAGTGGCTTTGGCGATTTACGCCTCGACGCTTGGACGCAGAGCAGATTCGAGATTCGATTTTGACCGTATCGGGTGAGCTTCGAGCTATGCACGATGGTGCTTCGCTCGAAGCCTCTAAGCCGATTCGATCTGTCTTTGTCAGGTCGATGCGAAATTCGCAGGACCGGTTCTTATCGCTGTTTGACTCGCCGGACGGAAGTTCGTCCACCGCCAAGCGAAATGCGACAACGACTCCGCTCCAATCACTGATGATGATGAATTCGGATTGGATGAATGCCCGTGCTGAGAACATGGCCAAACAGATCATCGGGCAGAACTCGGCTCCGGAAGCTGCGATCGGTGAAGCATTTGAACGTGTGTTCCTCAAGCAGCCAACCGAATCGGAGACTGCGGCAGCCATGCGGTTTATCAACGCTAACGAATCGAACAAAGACAAATCGTGGCGCAGTTTGTTTGTGGACTATTGTCACGTCTTGATCAATTCAAATTCGTTCTTACATGCGGAATAGCAGGACGTGCGATATGCAGACAAACAACTCCAGCCCGCGCGGTAGCGGTTATTTAAACCGGCGAGATATGCTGCAACAAGCTGGAGCCGGGTTTGGCTCACTCGTTTTGGCTTCGATGATTCAGGAGTCAACCGCCGCTTCCGAAAAGCAAGGCGTTTTTTCAAAAGGACCGCATCATACACCGACAGCCAAGAGCGTTATCTTTTTGTTCATGGAGGGTGGACCAAGCCACATTGATCTGTTTGATCCAAAGCCAGAGCTTGAGAAGCTAGCTGGCAAACCTTTGCCTGAGAGCTTTGGGCCGATCATTACGCCCATGGGGGAGTACGATGCTCCGTTGATGCCGAGCAAACGCAAGTGGGCACAGCATGGTGAAAGTGGTCTTTGGGTTTCCGATTGGTTGCCACACACGGCGGAACATGCTGATGATTTGGCTGTCATCCGTTCCTGTTGGGCCAACGGATTGAATCACTCGAACGGTGTTTGCCAAATGAACTCCGGGTCGATCCTTGGCGGACGCCCTTCGCTTGGGAGCTGGGTCACTTATGGATTGGGAACGGCGAATGAGAACCTACCTGCGTTTGTAGTCATTGAGGATGGAGACGGCCATGTCATCAATGGTCCACGCAACTGGTCAGCGGGTTTCATGCCGGCGAGCTATCAAGGAATCGCATTGAATGGTGGTAAGACCCCGATCGACTTCTTGAAGACACCCGACAAGGTGGGAGCCGAACGCCAAGCGGCCAAGCTTCGACTGCTAAATGAAATCAATCGCCAGCACCAAGCGAATCGCTCGAGCGACTCGGAGTTAGAAGCCCGCATCAATTCCTACGAACTGGCGTTTCGAATGCAAGCTCAAGCGCCCGAAGCGGTTGATTTATCGCAAGAGACGGCACGCACCCAAGCCATGTACGGAATCGATGAAAAGGAGACCGAATCGTTTGGAAAGAATTGTTTGTTGGCCCGTCGGCTCGTGGAGCGTGGGGTTCGTTTTGTCCAGCTGTATCATGGTGCGGGCAGCAAGTGGGACTCGCACTCCGCCATTGAAAAGAACCATGGCAAGATGTGCCAAACGAGCGACAAACCAGTTGCGGGTTTGCTAAAGGATCTCAAGGAACGAGGGTTGCTGGATAGTACGTTGGTGATTTGGGGTGGTGAATTTGGTCGAACGCCAATGAGTGAAAAAGGTGACGGTCGGGACCACAACGCTTATGGATTTACCATGTGGATGGCGGGAGGCGGAGTTCGCGGCGGCCAGACCATTGGTAAGACCGACGAGATTGGTCTTCACGCGATCGAAGACCGGCTGCACGTGCATGACCTGCATGCTTCCATTTTGCACATGCTCGGAGTCGACCACTGGAAACTCGTTTATCCGCATCAAGGTCGTCCAGAGCGCGCGACGCAGAACGAAGGCAATGTTTGCAAGAAATTGCTGAAAAATGCATAGCCTGGAACGGCTGTCTTTCGATGAATTCGTGGTTTGAATGGGAAATTCGGCGGTTGTCACCAGTGACATGCCGGGTAAATTCGTTATCCTCTGATCATGTCGAAATCTAACTTCTCAGCCACATGCCCGACCTGCAGCCGCCCCTTTTCGGCGAACGCAACAGCTGCGCATATGCCTTTTTGTTCCGATCGCTGCAAATTGGCGGATTTGCATCGTTGGATGAGCGAAGAGATTGGCGTGCCGACGGGTAGCTCTGAACCTGAGGACGAGCCTGAGCCAGAACCGCCGCCATCGACTCGGCAGTGGAATTTCGATTGAAATTACCGACCAACTTCCTTGATTCACATCTGACCCAGACGCGTCTAAATAAATGAAAGATTCCCCTGTCGACTCCGTCGCCGTCCCCAAGGTCACAATCGACTGGTTTCGCACTACACCTTGGTGGCGATTCGCTTCACAGTGCATTGTCATTTCATGGCGTTCAACGCATTTGTTGATTTGTGCCGTCGCATTGCTGCTCACTCAATTGTGGCTCAACGCCGCACACTGGATTTTTTCACCGGAAAGGGATGTTGTTCAAAACTGGATTACTCCAAATGAACCCTTCCAAACCTTGCTCCCAAAGCTTGAGGCTCAAGGGACCGACTCATTGCTAAGCGTTTGGGAACAATTTCTATTCCCAGTTTATCAATGGTTGGCCGATCCGACTCTGAGCGGAGCAGCGTTTTGCCTTGCGTCCGTTATCGGAATTGTCGGGATCTGGTCGTTCGTGGGTGGTTGCCTCACGCGTCGTACCGTTGTTGAACTTGGGACGAGGATGACGGCTCCTTGGTCGGAGAGTATTCGGCTGGTTCTGAAACGCTGGCAGTCTATCGCTTGGTCGGTGACAATGCCCAGCGGTCTGATCTTGCTCATTGCACTCGTGCCGTTGTTGCTCGGTTGGCTATCGAATATCCCTGCGGTTGGGCCGTGGATTGCAGGTCTGCTGATGATTCCTGTCGTATTGCTTTCGATTGGAATCGGTTGGTGCGCTGCGATTACGGTTTTTGGCTTTCCTTTATCGGTATGTGCAATTGTTACAGAGAAAGGGGCGGACGCATACGATGGCATCTCAAGATCAGCGGCCTATACGTTTCAGCGACCGTTGACCTTGGCGTTGTGTTTGATCGCCGGGCAGTTTTTGAGCAGCTTGGGTGGCACGATGTTGTCGCTCGTTTTGATGACGGGTCAAAGAGTCGTGTCTGCTAGCTTTGATATCGGCTCGTTTTCGTCGCTGAAGGACTTTGAATCCATGTGGGGTCCAGTCTTACGGGGTATCGTGCCGTTGCTGTTGGCCGCTTATGGTTTTAGTTTTTTCTGGTCGGCGTCCGCAGCAACGTATCTGATTTTACGGCGCGATGTGGATCACGCTGAGTTTGACTTGATCGATATGGGGAGCCAGCAACCCAAGCCGTTACCTGAGTTGCCTAATCTGCAATCGACTCCGGCTAGCAATGCGAGCTCGACTGAGGCGCCTGCCAGCATTTCAGAAAACACGGCCGAGTAAAGAGGATACCCCAACGCATAAGGCAGGGCTTCGTAACACCATATTACAAGGGTTGGGTCAAACCTGCACGACGGACATTTGATCCGTCGGTGACAACGTTTGTCGACGGACTGAAAATCCGTCGCACCCCCAAAATTAGCTTTGACGAAGCACTAGAGCATGCCAGCCCTCGCTTACGCATCGAACTGTGTTTGCTCAACCCTCTCGCCTCAGGAGGCGAGTCGATTGCGTTCGTATTCGAGAACACCCGTTACCAACGTAGTCAATCGGGGCTCAGCATCGTTGGCAATTGCGATGATCTTCTGAACATCGGCTGGTTCCAAGGCGTCTGGCAGGCACATATCGGTTATCACAGAAAAACCGACGCAACGCATTCCAGCGTGAATAGCCACGATCACTTCGGGCACTGTGGACATGCCCACCACATCTGCACCGATCATTCGCAAGAAACGATATTCGGCTCGGGTTTCCAAGTTTGGACCCGAGACCGCTACGAAGACTCCCTTGTGCGCGACAATATCATGATTGCGCGCGGTTTTTAGAGCCGCATCGATGAGCGATTGGTCGTACGGATGGCACATGTCTGGAAAGCGAGGACCAAGCCGATCGTCGTTGATACCGATGAGCGGATTGCCACCGAGCAAATTGATGTGGTCGTCGATGAGCATGATGTCGCCGGACTTATAAAAGGGATTCATACCACCGCAAGCGTTGGAAACGACTAACAATCCGGCACCCAAGGCGTTCATCACGCGAACCGGAAGCGTTATTTGCTTGAGTTCGTAACCTTCGTACATATGGAATCGCCCCTCCATGGCCATGACAGGCAAGCCGCAGAGCATTCCACAGACCAACCGGCCGCGATGCGAGGTTGCTGTCGAACGGGGGAAGTGTGGAATGTCCGAGTACTCCAACGTTGCTTCGACCTCGATGCGTTGAACGAGCGGCCCCAGTCCGGTTCCCAGGATAATTCCCGCATGAGGTGTGCGTCCCCAAACTTTACGAATGGCGGCACTGGCATCTTGGATTTTGTCGTACAGGTCTAGCATTTTTGGTTGTGGCTTTGAGTTGGGATTGGAAATCGACACTTCGAGTCAGGCCATTTTACGCAATCGCTTCAATCCCACTACTCATCTTGGCAACGTTTTGTGACGAATCAGAAAATGCTATGCAAGCGGCTGTAGATTTGCACAATGGCGAGTCGAGCTGGGTGAGTGCAGCCTGGCACTCCGTGCTGGTTTCAAAAATGAGCTTCACAGAGCGCAGTGCTACACTGGTTTTATTTTTTCAAGGTCGAACGCTATGTCGATTGTCGTTTTCGAAGATCCTCAATGTGAGCTACTGGCTCCAATTACCGTGGCGCGATTGGCTGCGGCGGTTACCTGTGGCAGCTTTCGTTTGATCGATTTATTGGAGCACATGGGCGGCGAGGTTTTTGGCATTTCTCGTCCGCATTTGCAAACACTGCAACGAATTGACTTTCCCTCCTTGCAAATTCCGGAGGACAGCCTCGGGGACGGAAAACCAGAACGCAGTGTGAGACTTTTGCTCAATGCCCGCGTCGCACCGACGAAAAAGAACTTTGAGTGTATCCAAAACCTCTATCGTCTTGCCTGCCAAACGACGAAGGACTTGGCCTCAATGGTCGTTATGGATCGAGAACATGTGGCTGCCGTGATCAATCCGCCCTGGTCGGTCGAGCAGGTGTTTCACTATGGTTATTTGGGCGTCGAGGGCTGGTTAGAAAAGGCTAAAGCGTTTGAGACTTATGAATGTGAGTTAACAACGATTGCGGTCCCACACGAATTGATCGCCTGCAATATGGCATGCATTCGAGAAAATCTGGAGTGGCGAATTGAGCTAGGCGCAAGCGAGTCCATCGAACGATCTGGTGTTCCAGCTGTTTCACAACTGCGACAGATGTCGGACGGATTATTTCTAGCGGATGGAGCATCCATAGGTGAGTACGTTTTGACCGATACAAAAAAGGGCCCCATCGTCATTGATAGTGGAGCCCAAATCGGTCCATACACTCTGCTCCGAGGCCCGATTTACATTGGCAAAAAAGCTCGAATCCTCGAGCACTCTGCCATCAAGGATGCCGTTTCTTTATCGCACACGACGAAAATCGGTGGAGAAGTTGAAGCGTCGGTGGTGGAGCCGTATAGCAATAAGCAGCACCACGGTTTTCTAGGTCATAGCTACCTTGGCAGCTGGATCAACTTAGGTGCAGGAACTTGCAACAGCGACTTAAAGAACACGTATGGTACGGTCAACATGGAGTACGGATTTGGCAAAGCGTCCACGAACATGCAGTTCCTGGGTTGCATTATGGGAGACTACTCCAAGACAGCGATCAACACGGGGATTTTTACGGGCAAAGTCATCGGCGTTTGCAGCATGATGTATGGATTTGTAACCAGCAATGTGCCGAGCTTTGTAAACTACGCTAGGCTATTCGGTCAGATGGCGAGCTTGCCACCTGAAGTAATGGTCAGCACTCAGCAGCGGATGTTTGCACGCCGTGATGTGCAACAGCGAGGATGCGATGTGCAGCTGATTTACGACATGCACCGAATCACACAAATGGAACGCGATCGATTTGGCGACACACTGGCCCTCTAGGTCTGCATCCAGTCCATAATTGATGTTCGAGATGCGACTGGTTGGATCAGTCCTCGCGAAACCGGTATCCTACACCGCGGACGGTCTCAATAGCATCAGCCTTGTCGCCGATCTTTTTTCGCAGCGCGCGAATGTGGACGTCGATTGTGCGTTCGAGAACCAGAGTGTCCTCGCCCAACGCTGAGTCGATAAGCTCCGAACGGTCAAATGCTCGTCCCGGCTGACGAATTAATGTATCGAGTAGCTTGAACTCACTCTTGGTCAAATCGAGATTTTGCCCGTCGACGGTAACACGATAGCGACGTCGATCGAGCATGATGCCGCATCGCGAAACGGTTTCCGCCGTATCGTCAATTGGCTTTGATTTGCGGCGAGTTAAAGCCTTGATTCTTTCCAATAGCACTCGGACACTGAACGGCTTGGTGACATAGTCGTCAGCCCCAACGGAGAACCCAATCAGTTGGTCCGCTTCCTCAGATTTTGCGGTCAACATAATAATCGTTGCAGAAGCGGTTTCGGGTGCTGCGCGGAGTCGACGGCAAACCTCCACGCCGTCAAGGACAGGCAACATAACGTCCAACAACACAATGTCTGGCAATCGGAGTTGTGCTTGATTTAGCCCATCTTTGCCGTCCATGGATTTGAGTACGTCGTATCCCGCCTTCTCCAAGTTGTAGACGAGAATCTCCGACAGCGCTCGATCGTCTTCAACAACCAATATTTTGCTTTTTGACATGGATGACGTAGGTGCGCGTTAGGGTTTGAAAAACTAAGTGACGTTAGACCGTTGAAGGATTTGGCGATGACGAACGATAACGCCATCAACCATGTAAATAATGTCTTCTGCGATGCTGACTGCGTGGTCCGCGATCTGCTCCAGGTGCCTGGAGGCCGAAAAGCAATGCATCGCGGCGGTGATTTGAGCGCTATCCCGCGACATGAGCGAGTTTAGGGTTTCGATCACTTCAACATTTTTTGCGTCCACCCGATCGTCCTCCTCGATCACTTGGTGAGCTTGCTCGGTATTTCGCTGCACAAAGGAATCGAGGCTGCGCCGGACCATGGAGGTCGTCATCAACGCCATTTCGTTGATGCCCGGGGGAATGGGGAATTCGGGGTGCGGACACAAACTGTCGGCCCGCTGCGCAATGTTGCAGGCTAAGTCCGCAATACGTTCTAGGTCATTGTTGATCTTCATCATGGTTGTAATTCGACGCAAATCGGCCGCCACAGGCTGGTGCAACGCCAGCATTTTTAGGCAGTCCTCCTCGATTCGCACTTCGCTTCGATCGATGTGACTATCGCGTTCGATCACTTCTGCGGCCAAGGCCCCTCGCCTTTCAACCAAAGAACGCACTGCCGACGCGATCATATCCTCAACGCTACCCGATAGTTTGAGCAGCGAATTGTGGGCTTCGGTGAGGTCTTGGCTTAAATGAAGTGACATAGTTTGTGCTTTCGATGGCAGAAGGTTACTTGCCGAGTGTTAAGATTGGATGAGTATAACGTTAAGAGAGGATGCAAGTCGCTGTAAACCGAGCCTGTTGCCAAGAGTTTGGCGCCGTTGGTCTCAGCCATGTAGGGTGCAGGCTCATTGCCCCGAGAGGTCGCGTGCCTTAGTGGAAAATGAACCGGAATTTAAATAATTTGCCGTCAGCCTACTCGCCGCATTGGAAACCAGCAGTGAGTTGTGTGTTGCGTTGATGACAACATGCGCTTTTTGTGTGGAGAGGTGGGTATTTCGAGTTGGCACGAGCAAATCAAATCGGGCCGCGATGATTCCGATGTCTAAATCGGTTTGACAATCGAGTTGGTTTACAAAGCTAGTCCTTGTATCGGACAACTCTAAAGTAGGAGGCAGTAATCGTCCGAGAATTTTTGCGGCATGCCGTGCAACGGGTGAACCGCCGTTGGGTGGAGCAAGAAAAACCAACCTACCTAGACCGAGACTCTCGGATTGCCTGAGCGCCGACCGCGTGACAATTGCTCCCATGCTATGGGCGACAATATGCAGGTGCCCTTCGGTTTTTGGGATCGATTTGAGGAAGTCCGAGAGGCGAACTGCGTGCGTTGCGATAGGTTCGAAAAACGATCGATAGCACCATTGACGCACGCGGAAGCCTCGGGCTCGAAGCAAAGAGGCGAACGGCCACATCACCACTCGATTGGCACTAAATCCATGCACCAGTACGATAAGGCTATTGGTATCACTCATAAAAATCCGCCAGTCTCAGTTGTCACCGTCCTCTTGAATGTTGCCCAAGTACTGCTTTCGGACTTCCGGATGCTGCTTCACTTGGTCTGGCGGGCCCTCGAAAAGGACCGATCCTTTGTTGATAACGTAGCATCGATCGACTGCGGCCAGAATCTCTAG
>JANMNR010000137.1:0-9582 GCA_031368325.1 Pirellula sp. | reverse complement strand
TGCGAAATTTGTTTTGGCGACTAGCACACTTGGCAATTGCAATTTGCTTTGCCTTAAGTTGCGATTCGAATTTGTCGCTTGGGCAGTTTGCTCCGCGGTCCAACAGCCTATTGGAACTGACGCCTTCACCGCTAGCCGAAGGCAAACGGCTCGAACAAGAAAGCCGCTGGCAAGAAGCGATTTTGCATTACGAAAAAGCCATCAAGAAGGATCCCAGCATTAAAGAGTGTGCTGAGCGTCTTCAGATTTGCCGCGTCCACTACGACGTCACCCGACGTTACTCCGACCGCTCATTCATGCAAGCAGTAGACTCTTCGACCCCTTCCCAAGCACTACAGGTTCTAACCGAAGTTCTTGGAAAGCTAGAAGTTTATTATGTGGAACAGGTGGACTTCTACAAACTGGCGTTGCACGGCACTGCTTTTCTGGAGGTGGCCTTAACAGAACAAGACTTCCTTGGAAAACATCTCAAAAATGCAGATGCTACATCGATAGAGCAATTTCGCAAGACGATACATAAGGCCGTCTTTGGTCGAAAAATTCAGAACGCCGAGGAACTGAAATCGACAGTTGCGTATGTAGCGAATTTAGCAAGCCAGCAGATTGGCTTGATGCCGTCCGCAGTCATTTATGAATATGTAGCTGGTTCGGTCGGTTTGTTAGATCCCTACTCGGCTCTACTAACCCCTGGCGAGTACCGAGAGGTTATGTCGCAAATCGAAGGCAACTTGATCGGACTTGGAGTTGAGTTGTGGGCTGAGGGAACGGAGCTGAGAATTGTTGACGTTTTCCGAGGAGGTCCTGCTTTCGAAGCTGGCCTTGCTGCAAACCAATACATCATGAATGTCGATGGTTCTGCTGTAGAACAAATTGGTGCCAAGAAAGCGGCTGACTTGCTGCGTGGCCCAGAGGGAAGTAGCGTGAGACTCGTGTTAAGAAATACCGATGACAGCGTGGTGAATGTAAGCGTGTCCCGCAAAAAGGTAGACGTCCCAAGCGTCTCCGTAGTTGAGATGACTGAACCAGGAGTTGGTTATATTCGCATCACCAACTTCCAAAAAACAACAGCCTCTGAAGTCACTCGAGCCATGATGGACCTGAGCCAGCAGGGAATGAGAAGTGTCATTATCGATTTGCGTCGAAATCCAGGCGGACTGTTAGACTCCGCGGTGGACCTTGCGGATTATTTCATTACGCGAGGCTCGATTGTTACTACGAAAGGACGGAACGGGCAGGAGAATCACAACTTCACTGCGACTGCCCCAGGTACTTGGGACATCCCACTGGTCGTTCTCATCGACGGCGACAGTGCCAGTGCAAGCGAGATTTTTGCGGGTGCTATCCACGACCATGACCGTGGAACTGTTGTTGGACAAACGTCCTATGGCAAAGGTAGCGTCCAGGGGGTCTTTCATAATGATCACGGCAATGGCGGCTTACGGCTAACGGTATCCAAGTTCTTTTCACCCAAGGGAACACCCATCAGTGCTCGGGGTGTCCAGCCCCACGTTGTGGTCGAAGAAAACGATTCTAACGAGCGGCTTGAGATTGCAGCCCTGAAACCTGCCCTAACTGATTCAAAGCGATTTATTTCGAAAACGAATACGAAACCAGATTTTGCAAAAGATCGAGCGGTTTTGGAAGCGCGGCGCAAAATCCAATTCGGTAGGTAGATTCGGAACAATCCGCAGTTCAGGCCATAACGGTATTTGTGCCATACAATTCGAAATCTAACTCGGTAAGCACGCGTTTGGCCTAGAAATCGTTGAGTCAAAGTTCCGAATACCTTCATTAGATGTATCTCGAACCAGACCCCACTTTCGATTGCTGTCCGACGATGAGCCAAACCCGACGTTCAAAACGAATGGACTTGATCCACTCCATGCGAGAATGGTCCATTTCGTTTGCAATCCCAACAGTGGCGTTCGCGATCGGTTTGGGTACTCAATCTACATTCGCTCAATCGAATGGCTTTCCGCGACGAGGAACCGATCAGTTCCCAAGTGCCAGCACTTACACTTCAGCAAGCAACACTCGCCAACGGGACGAAACCTATGCCCAAATTGCGCAAGAAGTGGAGCAAATTGAGAAACAACATTCACTTCTTCGCCGCGTTGTTCGTTTGGTCAGCCCAACCGTTGTCCACATTGAAGCCATCAAAGAGGAGCCTTTTTCAGATCGCAATTCTTTAGGCAAATCCGACCTGCGTCAGGGCAAGCCCGAGAATCGCAAGATCGAAGAAGCAGGATCAGGCGTCATTGTTCAAATTGGTTCAAACAATTACGTCATTACAAATCGGCATGTGATCAACGGCGCGTCTTTGCAAAACATGAAAGTGGAATTGGATTCCGGAATTGCGCTGAAACCGACCAAAGTATGGGAGGATGCTTCGACGGATATAGCTGTTATCGACATTAATCGAAACGATCTTTCCGTAGCGAAGATTGCGGACAGTCGCCTTATTGATATGGGCGATTTTGTTTTTGCGGTCGGTAGTCCTTTTGGACTAAATCATTCTGTTAGTTATGGAATTGTTAGTGCGAAAGGCCGTCGCAACCTCGAACTCGGTTCGAAACAAATCGTTTACCAAGACTTCATTCAAACGGACGCCGCAATCAACCCCGGAAACAGTGGTGGCCCCCTCATGAACTTGCGTGGAGAAGTGGTTGGTATTAACACCGCCATTGCAAGCAATTCGGGCGGCAACGAAGGCATTGGCTTTTCCATTCCGATCAACTTGGCCATGACGGTGGCCAAACAGTTGGTGGAAAATGGCGAACTACAGCGTTCTTACTTGGGTGTTAGTGTTGAACGGGCATTCAATGCAGAAAGCAATGTAGGACCTGGAAATGTGAGACCACGAGGCGCATTTGTTAAGGTGATCAAGCCAAACAGCCCTGCGGAAATAGCTGGCTTGCGTTATGGGGACGTCATTCTCGAATTTGATGGTTTGCAAGTCGAAAACGATGAGCATCTTGTCCAACTGGTCGGACTAACAGCAATGGATAGACCAATCGAAGTCATCGTGATTCGTGACGGCAAAAAGATCCGTATTCCAGTACAGCTGATCCCCGCACCAACAGTTCATTAACTAACCCGCTGTTTTTGCTAGCTTGAATCAACAACGCTCGTTCGATTCGGCAAGACAGTTAATTTGCGCAATTCATGCAAGGCCGGCACTACAGGTATCAACAGTAAGATCGCTAAAAGCCGAAGGAAAGGAAAGAAGGTTTCCTGTTTTCTCCTTTTGGTGCTGGTGGTCTTGATATGAGTGATAAAACTCTAAAGCGGAATTGGTTGAAACGGAGTTTACGGCTAGGCTGTGTAGCAGTTTTGGCTTCATCGACGATCGTGCCGGCCGGATGCAACCGAGCCCACTACCGCAATCGTGCAGACCAAGAAGTGACCAACGTAATCAACGAAAAGGTTGCAGACGCTTGCGCACCTTCCATACCGAGTATTCAAATGGATCGAGCATCGCGTATGTTCGACCCATTCAATCCCGATCGACCTCCTATGCCAGAGGACGACAATATCGCAAGCGAGTACATGAAGGTACTCAACGGCAAAAAGGGATACCCGCTGTGGGACGTAAACGGGAAAACCAACACGGCTGAGAATCCCATTTGGTGGCAGTATCTGCCGCTAGACGAACGCGGAGTTTTGGTACTCGACGCAGACGCCGCTGTGCGCACCGCCGTACTTCACAACACTGTCTACCAATCCGAGATAGAAACACTTTATCTTTCGGCGTTGGACGTTAGCACTGAACGTTTCTTTTTGGGAAACCAACTTTTTGCAGGCTATAGTGCTTCCTACACTGCCGATGGTGCGCTAAGACGCGGAGCTGGTGGCTCAAGCCGCTCGACAGTAAACGGATCAACTTTCTCGCGAGGCTCTCGGGGACTGGCTCTGCAACGCCAATTCACGAACGGTGCTGACTTAATCGTTGGATTTGCTAACTCGATGACGTGGCAACTCGCCGGCCCTGATACACAAAGCGCCACCACACTGCTTGACTTCAGCTTGATCCAACCGTTACTTCGAGGCGGCGGGCGCGATATCGTCATGGAACGCCTGACCCTAGCAGAACGAACGTTGCTCTATAACGTGCGAGCATTCGAACGTTATAGGACTGGTTTTTATACTACCGTGACCGTCGGTCGAGCGGCCGAACCAGGTCCGACACGCCGTGGTGGACTTTTCGGCGGTGCGGGTTTGCAAGGATTCACTGGACTCGGTGGCGGATTTGGTACGGTTGGTACCGTTCAGAACAATGCGCAAGGCGGGTTCGGCGGTGGTGGTGCCGTGCCAACCGTGGGTGGCTTCTTGGGCTTGGTTCAAAATCAATTGCAGATTAGCAATGCAGAAGAGAACGTTGCAAGGCAACGAGAAAATTTAGCTCGCTTTGAGGACACGTTGCGAGAACAACTGCTCATCATTCCCGCTAGCCAAGATGCGATTCCAAGTCAGCAATTGCAGGTTGCACAAGCACGACAGTCTCTGATTTCGTCCCAAGCTCAGTTGCTGCAGTTGCGATTCAACTACGAGCAGTCGATGGACAATTTCAAAGGCACGCTTGGACTCCCACCCTATGTTTGCATTGAAATCAAGGACCCGATCCTGGATCAGTTCAACCTTATCAGCAAAGAACTGAAGCAACGACGGGACCAAGTTTCCGATCTGCGAAATGCAATCGGAGATAGCAATAGCAAGCTAGTAGAATTGAGCCCAATTCAAGTCGACAAGGCGACAGGAAACAAAACCCGCGGGCTGCAATGGAGCGATGCGACAGCTTCGGCGGTAAGCGAAATTCAAAACAAGATCGTTGGAATCGAGGCGATTCGGCGCGTCCTGCTTGATCGTGATTTTACCCAGCTTCGACAAGATGTCGAAAAGCTGAAAAGCGTTTCCGGAGCTCGAGAATTGGAGCTGGCACGTTTGCGAGAAATCTATCAGCAGGAGCGATCCACAGTTTGCAATCTATTGCCGACCGAGTCACTCGACATTGCTCTACTCGATTCAGGCGAAATCAAGGCACTTCCCGAGGTCCTCTCAAAGGACATTGACCGATTGGAGAAACGGTTTCAAGACCGGGAAGCCAAAATAAAGAAGCTGGATTCCGATCTGCAACAATTGCTTGCCAAGCGAGACGGAAATGACCCAGCCAAATTGTTCGATACCTTGCGTGACCAGGCACTTTTGCCAAGCCAAAGTATCTTGGCCGAGTTTGCGGAAGATGTTCTCGCTCTGCAAGTGTTACAAGCGCGAGCCAGAATCGAAAGCGTTGTGTTACCACCGGTGGACCTCATGCCCGAGGAAGCAGTTGAAATTGCTCGAACCAATCGATTGGATTGGATGAACACACGAGCAGGACTCGTAGACTCGTGGCGAGCTATCGAAGTCGTTGCAGATAACTTAGAGAGTACACTCGACGTCGTCTTTTCTGGCGACATGCAAAACGTCAATGACAATCCCTTATCGCTACGAGGAAAAACGGGACGACTACGCGCGGGACTGCAATGGGACTCTCCGCTCACCCGACTACAAGAGCGAAATCAATACCGTCAGGTCTTAATCGAATACCAACAGGCCAAGCGAGCCTATTACCGCTTCGAAGACAGCGTCTGGCAAACGCTTCGATCCGAACTGCGAAACATTCGCTACAACCAGTACAACTTTGAGTTGCAACGTTACGCAGTTCGAATCGCGGCGCAACAAATCACCATCAACGAGGACTTGCGACAGATTCGGGAGAGCCTAAGCCTTGCGTCTGGACCGACGGCAGCTCGAGACAGTGTTTCCGCGCTGCAAGACTTGCTGAACGCGCAAAATACATTCCTTGGAGTTTGGGTCTTTTATGAAGCCCAACGAAGAAACTTGGACCAGGACCTTGGAACGATTCGTGTTGACGAAAACAACATTTGGGTCGATCCGGGCTCGATCACTTCTGAGGCATACGGTTTCGGTCGAGAAAATATTCCTGGTGAATCGCAAATGCTCTGGAATGAGGGTAGCCAACTACAGGAATTTGCACCACCGGTTATGATGGACACCACTGCAATTCCAGATCCCGCCAAACCGGGGTTCATGGCCAAAGCGGTTACACCGCCACGGATATAGTCGACAGGCCGGTTGCCCCTCGCCACAGCAAACAGAACAATCAGAACGGAACAGCAATGGAGTTTAGAGACGACGAAGGGGACGCTGAGTTCTTGCTCCCTTTCGGAGCGGAACACTTTATGCGGCGCGCCATTGAGCTTGCGCAACAAGCCGCATCGGAAGACGAAGTTCCCGTGGGAGCGATCATCGTTCACAAGCACCAGATCATCGCAGCGGCCTATAATCAGCGCGAAAATTTGGCCGATCCAACCGCACACGCGGAAATGATCGCGATAACACAAGCCGCCGCACAGCTAAAGTCTTGGCGACTGATCGATTGTGAGTTGTACGTAACGCTTGAGCCTTGCCCCATGTGCGCGGGTGCTATCTTGCAGTCACGAATCCCTAAAGTTTTCTACGGTGCCATCGATCGAAAGGCGGGCGCCGTGGAATCTTTGTACCAACTGTTGACCGACCCGAGACTCAATCATCAATGTACTGTCCAGGGCGGGGTTCTCGCTGTCGAGTGTGGACGGGTACTCACCCATTTCTTCGAAGAGAAACGCCGTCAAGGAAAAAAATAGCGAGTTTGCAGGTTACAATTTGCCTGCGTGTATCGCGTTTTCCCGCAGCCATAACTCTAGGAATAGCAGATTCCAAAGTCGGTACGCTTGGTTGCCTCGTCCCGACATGTGTTCCTCGATCAAAGAGGCGATTGCTACGCGCCGAAAGTACTGATGGCATTTTGCATTTGAGCTCAGCAGCGCATCGTACGTTCTTTCACGAAGCGTTGTTCGGAACCATTTGGCAATGGGGACTCCAAATCCCATCTTCGGTCGATGCCAGATCTCTTTGGGCAGAAGCTCGTAATAGGTATCCATCAGTAAACGCTTTCCTTTCTTTCCCCGCAACTTGAGATTCGAGGGAAGCGTGGACGCCCATTCGACCAACCGATAGTCCAGCATTGGCTGGCGAGCTTCCAGTGAATGGGCCATCGAGGCAATATCGACTTTGGTCATCAAGTCGCAGGGCATGTAGGTTTGGAGATCCGCAGCCGTGGCGCAGCTGACCAAGTCTCGTTTGCCTGCGTTCCGCCAAGCGTCAGCCAGGAAGGAGACGGGGTTGCAGTCCGGTAGTTGTTCAATAAAGGACTCTTGATAGAGCTCCAACCGACTCGCTTCGCCAAAGATCTGAATCCAATTCATATAGCGTTCGATCGGTGGCTGCCCCAACGCTTCACAAAATCGACGCAAGCGACGAAGTAGCGATCGTCTTGCACTCGAATCAGGCAATCGCTTGATGATCCAGGATTGGTTAAGCCATTGAACTGGCAACCAAGATTGTAGCTGGCCGCTCAGCTTCAGAGCTCGATAACGTTCGTAGCCGCCAAAGAGCTCATCGCCACCATCGCCACTCAAGGCGACGGTGACATGCTTGCGGGTCATTTCGCAGAGATACCATGTTGGAACCGCCGACGAGTCGCTGAACGGTTCGTCGTATTGCCGCACCAGTTGATCGATGATGTTGAGCGCATCAGGCTGCACCTCGAATCGTTCGTGCTTGGTACCCACATGATCGGCCACCATTTTGGCATAGTGCGTCTCATCGAAATCCGCTTCGGAAAATCCGATCGAAAAAGTCTGTATGGGTGTATCTAGCTGTTTCTGAGCGATGGCTACAACCAAAGAAGAGTCAATTCCACCCGACAAGAATGCTCCTAACGGAACATCACTACGCAATCGAATACGAACCGAATCGGCTAGGAGCGTGCGAAGCTGCGTTGAAGCAGTTGGTTGATCGATTGCGATTTCAGTCGACCAATCGTGTTTCCAATACTTCTCAACTAGCAATCTTCCGTCTTCAAACACTGCATAGTGACCGGGAGGCAGTTTATGGATACCCTTGTAGATGGAATGCGGGTGCGGAATGTATTGATAGGTGAGATAAAGGTCGATTGCGCCCGGATCGATTTGCCTATCGATTCCCGGCAAAGTCATAAGGCTCTTGAGTTCACTGGCAAAGACCAACCGACCGTTTTGAAACGAGTAGTAGAGAGGCTTCTTGCCCATCCGGTCGCGTGCAAGCACCAAGCGATCGTTGCGGCCATCCCAAATGGCCAATGCGAACATGCCATTTAAATGCTCAAGGCAATGGAGACCAAGGTCCTCGTACAAGTGGACGATGGTTTCGGTATCTGTTTGGGTTCGAAACGTGTGCCCGTTGCCTTCGAGTCGATGCCGAATCTGCTGGTAATTATAGATCTCGCCGTTGAAGACGATCTGCACAGTTTCGTCTTCGTTGCCCAACGGCTGATGGCCAGTAGCTAAGTCGATAATGGATAGCCGTCGGAACCCGAGTGCAACTCCGGGTGAAGGTCGTCCGCCAATCACCGTTGGATTCAATCTGGGAGGGATGATCAAGTGGCCTTGATCGTCGGGCCCGCGATGTGCGATTGCATCGGTCATTCGTCCTAACTCAGCGGAGGTTAGCCCCAGTGCGTTATGTGACCAAATTCCGCCTGCGATTCCGCACATTTCGATCTCTCTCCCACGTCCGTTGGAATGCAGGGCTGAAAGGCAACACCGTGAAGCGTTTCCTTAGACCTTGGTCGTCCATTCGACGGGTGCTGGTTCGATGGACTCCGCTAACGGTGACCCGCAATCTTTGCGGCCACTACCTTCCAAGCGACTAATGACTCGAACCGACATGTCGTTTTCGCATTGGATCTGGCAGCTGAGTCGCACTCCAGTCGCCCCCTTGGCTGCTAGAACTTGCTTTTCTGCAACAGTCATTTTATCCGGTTCGCCCGAAACAAACTCCACTCGGCATGTTGTGCATCGAGCTTTTCCCCCGCAAGCGTGTAACTGGTCCGTTCCCGCTTCTTCTCGCAATGCGGCAGCCAGACGCTTTCCCGCAGGAACTTCAAAAGTTCCGATTCCTTCAACCGTTAGATTTGGCATATAGTTAAACCTTGAAAAGGGGATTAGGATCTGAGAACTCAATGAAAGATACTCGTGATTGAGTGGCTTGGACAGTCGAAACGAGCGTTGTACACTTGGCAGTGGCTGCGGAGCAAACGAAGCCTGCGACCTTGGCTTCGGGTCAAACGGATTGGAATGCGTAACGCACTTCGTCTGGGATGGGGGTCAGTTTCAAGGTTTTTAGGCTGACGAAGACCCACCGCGTTTCAGCAAAGGCAAAAACGCGTTCATCGGAACTGCGAACGATTTCGTATTTACGGAGCGCCGAAACACGATCCAATTCCTCGAGCCAGGTGCGAATCGTTACTTCATCTCCAAGTTGGGCTGGAAGCTTATAGGTGATCTTGTGCGACCTAACGATCCAGCCCGTTCCCGATTCCCGATATCGAGAGCTCGGCCAGCCTACATGTTTAGAATGCGCACTCGCAGTCTTGAGCGTCCAACGAAGATATTGCAAATTGTTGACATGGTTCAACTCATCCAAGTCCTCTTCGCAGAC
>JANMNR010000128.1:0-3601 GCA_031368325.1 Pirellula sp. | reverse complement strand
TTCCGGTTTTGGTCCGATCGCCGTTTTTCTCCACACTCTCTTTTTCGCCGCTTAACTTGACGCCGCGTCCCTGAAGATGTAGCGCAGTTCCCGATTCGTTGGTTGTAACGGAACTGTAGTCCGCTTGGAAATACCATCTCTGCAACGCATTCGCGTTCGCTCCAGGAGAGGTACGTTGAATCCAACTTTGCATCGGAATCGGTGGAACTTCCAGGCCAATTCCAATCAATTTCATTCGGTAGTCCGCTTCGACAAGGATTTGTGCAAAGTGGGTCGTTTTAGGAACACCCTTAATCGTAATCGTTTGCAATCCCAGTGCCTCTTTCGCACCGAGTGCAATTCGGCGAGGATCTGCACCTTGAGGCATTTGGCCCCCAAATTGAGCGTAATACTGCTTCATACGCTTTAGCCCTTCCGTCGTGGGATCGATCGAGCATCCAATGACGCTGACGGGCTCTTCGTTAGAAGCAAAAGCCCTCAACGCGACAATAAGATCGTCAAGTTTTAGAGTTGGTCGCCCTGTAGTTAGGCCAACCAGCCTATTGTTTGCGTCCAAATGCCACTGATCGGCAGGTCCGGCGATAACAATGTCTTTTGATTCCGGCATGTAAAACACATACTCAAGTCGGTTGAGCCCAGCCAAGCTCATAACTTCCTGCGACAGCAAATTCCCTTGCTCTCGTTGGTTGGCCACATAAGTTTCTAGTCGGTTTAATGAAACATATCGCATTGGAGAGGTCTTGACTGACCCGCGTGGCTTGCTTTGCAAAGTCGCTTGCCGTTGAGCGAATGCAACCGACGGATCCACTTGACTAACTCGCAGTACACCTGCAGCATCGATATCGATTCCCGCGACACCTGAGCCAGCAGCACCCTGTCCACCACCGCCCTGTCCGCCACCGCCCGCTCCGCCACCGCCCGCTCCGCCACCACCCTGGAATGCGAAGCAAGGTGCAGAGCCAATTGCGAATGCAATTGCAAGGGAAAGGAAACACTTAGTTAGGGTATGTACACGCATGCCAATGGACCCTTGGGTTGCGAAGCAGATTGGGAAATGAGACGTCTGGCCGCGAAATTATTCCGACCTGACTCAGTCCAGGATAGTTGCGATCCTCCCGTTTAGCAACAATTTGCGAGAAATGGGCAAAATACAAACTCGGGCCTCCGGATCCGGTCCACATTATTTCGACATTTACCCATGGAATTACTCAAGAAAGCTTGACCGCAGGATCTCCTAACAAGTATTCACTTCCTGTGGAGGACAAGATTTTTCGGGTGCTCCGATTAAAAATTTCAGGAACAAAATGTGGGTCCAATACGAATCCTAACCTCGTCGTGCGTCGCGATCTGCTGCTGGATCGCCGCTGCGCCGATGGCATGTTTGGGACAACCTATGGCCCAATTCCCATACGCTGCACCTCAAAATAACCCCTGGATCGGAAATCCATCGCAATATGGCGGATTTCCTTCGGGTGGCGTTCCAACGGCGGGAAGCCCATTTGACCCTACCGCACCAACTTTTCGACCAAGTACCGCGCCCGGTTTCCCAGCAACCAACCCGTATAGCACTCAGACCGCTCCTCCATTCAACTTTGGAAACCTTTTTGGATGGGGCCAACCCACGGCCCCTGCATATACGAATCTCCCAACCGGCCCTAGTTTGACGCCTTATGGCTACCCGACCCCTCCTGCCAACCAACCATTCGGTCAATCGTTTCCAAACACTGTCTATCCAAACTCCAGTCCTAATGTTTTATTTCCTGGCACCGGTGCTCCAGCATTCAATTCTAACCCATACCAGCTGAATCCGTACCAAACCAATCCGTATGGCATGCCGCAAAGCAACACCGGTTGGAATAATTGGTGGAATAGCACTAGCGCCAACTTAAATTCCGGCACGAATCAAGTTATTCGCTTGTTCCAAGGCCCCCGGTTTCGACATACCTGGTTATCGGGTTCAGATGGCTTCGATAGCAAAAAACCCAACTCGCTCGAGACCAACGATTCCGATGTCTCTTTGGTGTTTGCTATCCCCAATTTTTTGAATAGCAATCGGCCTCTTTATGTCATTCCATCCTATTCGCAGCACCTGTGGGATGGCCCGACGGTGCCTGGCTCCGATTTGCCCGGCCAAGCATTTAGTGCGTTCATCGATTCCGGTTGGGAAACCAATCCTCAGCAAACCTTGGGTGTAGAACTTGGCGTACGCGTCGGTGTCTTCTCGGCTTTCGACGCCATCAATTCCGAAAGCATTCGTATCCAAGGAAAAGCAATCGGAAGACTTCGTCTTACTCCAACGTCAACTGCTCGGGCTGGCGTCTTTTACCTCGATAGAAACAGGATTAAATTGCTCCCTGCGTTCGGTATCTTGTGGACGCCAAATCCAGATTCTCGCTTCGACCTGTTTTTTCCTGAACCCAAGCTTTCTCATTACGTCGCTACGCTTGGTAATGCAGATATGTGGTGGTACTTGTCCGGTTACTACGGAGGCGGAGCCTGGACCATCAAACAAACGAACGATTCGAACGATGAAATAGACATCAACGATATTCGACTTATGATCGGTTTGGAGTTCGGCAAATCCGACCAGATTCGCCAAGGCTTTCGCATGGGCTTCATCGAGGCAGGCTATGCATTCAATCGCGAGTTAATCTATCGAGTTCGATCATCGAGTAGCTTGGATCTGGAAAACAGCTTTATCGTCCGTGCTGGCTTCGCATATTAAGCGTCGCATTAGTTAACCATCGCAAAACAGATGGTGACCGAGTAAGCGGGACGGAGTAAACCGTCGGGTACTAACAAAATAATTTAGGCTCGCGTACGGTTTAGCTTCATGAGAAATTCAGGAACCGTCCGTACACTTGCCATGATTGCCATGCAGTCGTGAGTGCATCTTTTGTGACACGTGGCGGAAACGGAAAGGAATTGGGTACGATCCAGGTAGCGACATCGCGTCCGCAAATGACAAGCCGCGATTTTTCTAGAACCACTCTCTTTAGGAAATGGAGAATCCGTTCAGAATAGCGATTGCCTCCGGCCTCGAGGTGGCAAAGATTCAGTCAACTCTTTTCACAAAATCTTTTCTTTGTTGTTGTACCCTTAATGGGAGGGGAAATTCATGAGAACGATGTCTTCAGTGTCTCTGGGGCTGTTGGTAGGTTGCTTCGGAGCGAATGTGGGATTCGCACAAGGTCCAGGTGGTGGTGGTGGTGGAGGCGGTTGCAGCAGAAGCCAGTCTACGGGCTCCAGTTACAACAACACTCAGTCTCCAATTGCGTCGCAATACTCTCCGCAGTCGTTCATGCAACCTTCCTATCAACAACAAGCGTACATGCAACGGGCTTACATTCAGCAAGCTTACATGCAACAGCAAGTGGCCTTTATGCAAGCGGCTGCCGAAAGCAAACGCCAGACACAAGTTCGCGATGCAGAGCGATTGGCGAATGTTCGCAAAGCGGCTGAAGCCCGACGATCTTTGGACGAGAAAAAACGGGAAGAACGTGCTGATAAGCGGGCGTCAACAAGCTCAAAGCAGTTAAATCCATAGCGAGTATCTGTGTCGGCATGTTACTTGAATTGTCGTCCCTTGCGGCGGGCCGGC